>JAHIVC010000063.1 GCA_018816945.1 Bacteroidota bacterium
ACTTTATTCTCTTTGGCATCTAATTGTTATTACTATTCTTTTTTTATGATTAAAAATTGGTATTATTGTTTGACAAGCTTATTTAAAATGAAAAATTACCGCTTGAGATATCAAAATAGAATTATTATTTTATCTGTATTTTTGTTGTTTTTTATTAATAAAAACGCCCTATCCTTTAGTGTTTCAAAATCAAATCCTTATCCTCAGGGTCAGATTGTTGATACCATTTTCTGTAAAAAAGACTCAAGTCAGCGATACGCTCTTTATTTACCAATCAACTATAATGAAAACAAAGAATGGTCGGTCATATATATATTAGAACCAGGTGCTCGTGCAAAGATGCCTCTGGATAGCTTAAAAAAAACTGCCGATCACTATGGTTATATTTTAGCGAGCTCCTATAATTCCCATAATGGTGATTGGGGTGAAATGTTTGAGGCAAACAAATTTATGGCTGAGGATGTAGAAACCCGTTTCTCTGTTAATCAGGATAGAAGATATGTTTGTGGATTTTCAGGTGGTTCTAGGGGCGCAATGGCCATAGCAGTTCTATCAGGAAATGTAAAGGGAGTCATCGGGTGTGGTGCTGGATTTCCAAACTTAAAAGAATATTGTCCTACTTCTAAATCTGCTTTTGTATATTATGGATTGGTGGGTAATGCAGACATGAATTATTTGGAAATGCTTGAGATGGAAGATTATTTCAAAAAAATAGGGATGATTTCTCAAATTCAAACATTTAATGCAGGGCATATATGGCCAAGTCAGGAATTGCTGAATGATGCGGTTGAATGGATGGAATTGCAAGCAATGAATGAGAAAATTATTGAACTTGATACTACTTTTATTAATAATCAATTTCTGAAATGCACTTCGCTGGGAAAGCAGTTATTTAATGAAGGCAAATTAGCCGAAACCGTAAAAATTTATAATTATATTACCATCGATTTTTCAAGTTATTTTGATGTTTCTGGTTTTCAACAAGAAATTGAAAAAATTGAACAAACCAAGGCGTATTTGAATGAACAATCAGAATGGGGGAAAATTCGGAATGAGGAAAATATGTTGATTGATTCTTACCAAACTGCAATGAGTCAAAATAGGTTTGAAGGAAATCTGGCGGATAGTAATCTTATTTGGTGGGGAAATCAAATAAGTTATTTGAACAGATTGGAGAAAAACAAAAATGAAAATAAAAGATTAATGGCTTCCAGATTGATCTCGAGTTTGACGAGTTCTTTCGTTCAGAATGGCTCTGATTTTTTAAGTATTAAGCAATATAAAGAAGCCGCACTGCAATTTAAATTATGGACAATCATTTCACCTGAAAATAGAGGTGCCCATTATAATTTAGCACGAGCATATGCATTGAGCGGTCAAAAACGGAATGCAATAGAATCATTGGAAATGGCATTAAAACTTGGCTTCCAAAGATTAGAACTATTAAAAGAGGATTCAGCTTTTAATTCGATTCGGGAAGAGAAAAAATTTAAATTGCTTGTAAGCAATTTAAATGAATAATAAAGTATAGGACTGGTAAAAATAACATCCATTTTCATCACTATTAAATCTTAAATCTTTAATAATTTTGAGGAATATACATATTTTATATATAGTATAATATCAAACGTTGATCGAATTATTTTTGACGACACCTATTTTTTTTTAAATTTATCCCAATTAATTGTTAATCAAATCTAATTCTCATGAAAAAAATTCTGGGCATAACTCTTATTGCTATGATGCTTTTACCGGTTATTCAGGTTTCCGGTGCTAAAAAGAAAACCAATGAAGTTTCATTTTCATATAATGAAAAACTATTTAATGCCATGGAATGGCGGTCGATTGGACCTTTTGTCGGGGGCAGATCAGATGCTGTAACGGGAATTTCGGGTAAACCTAACCTATACTATTTTGGCTCTACAGGTGGAGGTGTTTGGCGAACCATAGATGCCGGAAATAGTTGGGAAAATATTTCAGATGGATATTTTGGAGGTTCAATTGGGGCTATTGCTGTCAGCGAGTGGGACAATAATGTTCTTTACGTGGGTGGAGGTGAAAAAACAGTTCGTGGCAATGTCTCGTCAGGTTCAGGAATGTGGAAATCTGTTAATGCCGGAAAAACATGGGAATCTATTGGACTTTTAGAATCAAGACATATTTCAAGAATCAGGATACACCCAAAAAATGCTGACTTAATTTATGTGGCAGCAATGGGCGATTTATTTAAATCATCAGAAGAGCGTGGAGTATTCCGTTCAAAAGATGGTGGAAAAAGTTGGGAGAAGATTTTATTTGCGAATGAAAATGCCGGAGCAGTTGATTTAATGATGGATCCTAATAATCCACGTATTCTTTATGCCAGTACCTGGCGTATCAGAAGAACTCCGTTTAGTTTGGAAAGTGGAGGTGAAGGTTCATATTTGTGGAAAAGTACGGATGGGGGAGATACCTGGAAAAACATTTCTGAAAATTCGGGATTACCTAAAGGAGTATGGGGTATTGTGGGTGTTACGGTTTCACCGGTTAATTCAGATCGTATCTGGGCCATTATTGAAAATGAAAGCGGCGGTGTTTATCGCTCGGATGATGGTGGTGATAACTGGCAAAAACTGAATGATGATAGGGCTTTAAGGCAACGTGCCTGGTATTACTCTCGTATTTATGCCGACACAAAAGATGCCGATATGGTGTATGTTTTAAACGTAAATTATCATCGATCAAAAGATGGAGGGAGAACCTTCGAAAGATTTAATGCCCCTCATGGAGATCATCACGATTTATGGATTTCCCCTGAAGATAATCAGAAAATGATTATCGCTGATGATGGAGGCGCCCAGGTAAGTCTTACCGGAGGCGAAAATTGGTCATCTGCAGAGAATCATCCAACCGGACAATTTTACAGGGTTGTTACGGATAATCATTTCCCATATCGAATTTATGGAGCACAACAGGATAATTCAACAGTAAGAATTGCTCATCGCACATCAGGTGGATCAATTGGTGAAAGGGATTGGGAAAATACTGCAGGTTCTGAAAGTGCGCATATTGCTGTTGATCCCTTAGACAACGATATCGTTTATGGAGGGAATTACGGTGGATATATCCAAAGATTGAATCATCGAACAGGTGAAAACAGAGCAGTTAATGTTTGGCCCGACAATCCAATGGGTCATGGTGCCGAAGGAATGAAATACCGCTTTCAATGGAATTTCCCGATTTTCTTTTCTCCAAATAATCCAAAAAAGCTATACACCGCGTCTAATCATTTGCATGTTTCCTATGATGAAGGCCATACCTGGGAAATTATCAGCCCAGATTTAACCACCAACAATCCTGAAAAACTCAAATCATCTGGCGGGCCAATAACTCAAGACAACACCAGTGTTGAATATTATTGTACCATTTTTACCGCATGTGAATCTCCTTACGAAAAAGATTTACTTTGGGCTGGATCGGATGATGGGTTGCTTCATGTGAGTAGAGATGGCGGGAAATCGTGGACCAATGTTACCCCAAAGGGGATGCCCGAATTAATGATGTTTAATAGCATCGATCCAGATCCGTTCGTAAAAGGAGGAGCTTATGTCGCCGGAACGCGATACAAATTAGGCGATAACGAACCTTATCTTTATAAAACAAAGGATTACGGTCAAACCTGGGAAAAAATCACAACAGGAATTGACCCTAATCATTTCACCAGAGTTGTTAGGGCCGATCCTATGAAAGCTGGATTACTCTATGCCGGAACCGAAAATGGAATGTATATTTCGTTTGATGATGGATCGAATTGGCAAACCTTTCAATTAAACTTACCCATTGTCCCTATTACGGACTTAACAATAAAAGACAATAACTTAATTGCTGCAACCCAAGGTCGTAGTTTTTGGTTAATTGATGACACTACCCCTTTACATCAACTTAGTGATGAAGTGGCTAACAGTAAGTTTTATTTATATCAACCAACGGCAAGTTGGCGTGTTGGTGGAAGAGGCCGAGGAAGAGCAAGTAGTTCTGCCGGTCAAAATCATCCCGGAGGAGTTATGCTTCATTTTTATCTAAAAGAAAAAGGGGAAAAAGACAAAGTATGCCTCGAAATTTTTGAAGAAGATGGTGATTTGATCAGTAAGTTTAGTACCAATCCTGATAAAAAAGCCAAAGAGGAAAAATTAGAAATCGAAGCCGGTATGAATCGGTTTATTTGGAACATGATGTATCCTGGTGCGGATAGTTTTCAGGGGATGATCCTTTGGGCCGCATCAATGAATGGACCAAGGGCATTGCCTGGAAGGTACAAAGCCAGACTTACAGTAAACGAAGAAATAAGTGAAACAATATTTGAGATTTTGAAGGATCCAAGAACCGAAGCTTCCATGACAGAATTACAAGCCCAATTCGATTTTTTGATATCTGTAAGAAACAAATTATCGGAAACCAATAATGCCATCACAAATATCCGTGAAGCCCGAAAACAAATTAATTTGGTTACAGGTAACATGAAAGGGGATGATTTTAAGGAAATAAACGATAAAGCAAAAAATATCCTTAAAGCAATGAAAGAAGTGGAAGAAGCCCTTTATCAAACAAAGAATCAGAGTGGACAGGACCCTTTGAACTTCCCGATTAAATTGAACAATAAATTAGGGCATTTAAGTTCGTTGGCATCAACTGGTGATAATCCGCCTACTGCATCTGCCATTGCTTTTAAGAAAGAAGTAACTGCTGCAATTGATGTTGAATTAAATAAATTAAAAGAGGTCTTTGAAACAGAGATTCCTTCGTTTAATAAAATGGTGAAGGAAAAAGATGTGGATGCAGTAATCTTGAATAAATAAAAAAACGACTGGTCACTTCGAGCACTTGTGCTGAGCTAGTCCAAGCATGTCGAGATGTGATAATATTCTAATATAAGGTCTCAACAGTTATCCGCCTTTGGCGGAGACTCGAACTTACTGATAAAAAGCTATTTCGAGTGAAGCTATAAATCTCCGATAAATTAAAAAGGGAAGCCATCCTCTTGAGGATGGCTTCCCTTTAATAATGTGGTGACTGAGCGCAGTCGAAGTCACATTTCGACTGCGCTCAATGTTCTTGCATTATTTCGAAGCGGCCATGGCTTCAACTTCGGCAACCGTTTTTGGAATTGGTTTTCCTAAAACGCGGTTTCCTGTTTCAGTAACCAACACATCGTCTTCAATTCTGACCCCACCAAAATCTTTATAGGTTTCTACTTTGTCAAAGTTGATAAATTCGGCATTGATACCTTCTTTTTTCCATTTATCGATTAATTCAGGAATGAAATAACATCCGGGTTCAACAGTGAGTACAAAACCGGGTTGTAATTTTCTGCCTAATCTTAAATAAGCTGTACCAAACTGATTGCTGCGTTTTGTGTGTTCATCATAACCAACAAAGTTTTCACCTAATCCTTCCATGTCATGAACATCCAGCCCCATCATATGTCCCAAACCATGAGGCATAAACAAAGCATGAGCTCCGGCTTTAACGGCTGCATCCATGTCCCCTTTCATTAAGCCTAATGCTTTCATTCCTTCAGCAATAACTTTACATGAAGCCAAATGAACTTCACGATACTCAATACCGGGTTTGATCAGCTCAATGGCTTTCATATTTGCATTTAAGACCACCTCATAAATTTCTTTCTGTCGCTGACTAAATTTGCCTCCAACCGGAGTTGTTCGGGTAATGTCACTTGAATAATGCATGGTAGTTTCAGCACCAGCATCAGCAATCATCATGCGGCCTTCGGTTAAGGTATTGCCGTGATAATGATTATGTAAAGTTTGTCCGTTAATGGTCAAAATAACCGGGAAAGAAACCGGCCCGCCTTGTGCCAATGAAATGCCTTCCATCGTACCTGCAATCTCACGTTCAATAACACCTACTTTTGCCATTTTCATTGCAGTAGTATGCATATCGTATGCAATGTCAACTGCTTTTTCTATCTCTGCAATTTCAAATTTATCTTTAATTGAACGAAGTTTAATCACAGCTTTTACTAACTCAACCGAAACATAATCTTTAACTCTTGCAGTTAATAATCCGAGCAACTGTTTGATTTGCACCAAACGGTCACCGCGATAATAAGGTAGGAAATGTACCTTTCTTCCTGACTTTATCTGTGTGGCTAAAAAATCGGCTAAATCATTGTAAGGAGCAGTATTTTCAACGCCAACCAATGCAGCTTGTGATTTCACACTTGGCTGAGGTCCCATCCAGATAATATCTTCGATATCTACATCATTGGCAAAAATATAATCTTTACCATTGTCGATGTCGATCACACCTACAAAATCCGGATGATCTAATCCAAAGAAATAAAGGAAATCACTATCCTGACGAAAATGGTAAGTATTTGCGGGATAATTGTACGAGGCTTCTGAATTACCAAAAATTAGAGCTAAGCCTGAACTCATTTCTTTTTTTAATCGATTTCGGCGGTCGATATAAACGTCTTTTTTGAACATACTGTGTTATTTTTGATTTTTTAATGATTATTATTTATTTCATTTAAATTCCAAACTCCAAATTACGAATAACAAATAAATCTCAAGTTCCAATGTTTTAAAGAAACTATTTTTGAGATTTGAAAATTGATTTTTGGATTTTTTTTGTCATTTGGTGCTTGTATTTTGTTATTTGCTTTGATTCATTAAAGCTTCGATTTCATCCGGTTCAATTGGTATATTTTTCATTAAATCAACAGGGCCTTCTTCGGTCACTAAGATATCATTTTCCAATCGAATGCCAATACCTTCTTCTTTAATATATAAAGCAGGTTCACAGGTAAATACCATGCCTGCTTTCATCTCTTCATATTTTGATCCTACATCATGAACGTCCAATCCCAAATAATGCGAAGTTCCATGCATGAAATATTTAATTAAAACAGAACTGGCTTTGATTGGATCTTTGAATTCGTCGTCGGTCATCAAACCTAAATTAAGCAATTCTGATTGCATTAATCCATTCACGGCTTTGTTAAGTTTGTCAACTGTATTGCCAACAACCAACATTTTAATAGCTTCCTTTTGAACCCTTAAAACTGAATCGTAAATGGCTCGCTGCCGTGATGTAAATTTCCCGTTTACAGGAATGGTACGGGTTAGGTCGGCAGCATAATTTCCATATTCGGCCCCAAAATCCATTAACAACATATCGCCATCTTCACAAACTTTATTATTTTCGATATAGTGCAGGGTGCAGGCATTAATTCCTGTGGCAATGATTGGTGCATAAGCGTGTCCGTTTGCTCCATTTCGGGTAAATTCATAATCAATTTCCGCTTGTACTTCGTATTCCTTAAGTTGAGGTTTGGTTTTATAAAGCACTCTCCTAAAAGCGATTTCGGTAATATTGATTGCTTTTTGTATCAATGCAATTTCTGTATCCGACTTGATGGTTCGCAACTCAGCCAAGATTGGTGCTGATCGTTCAAATTTATGAGCAGGATATTTTTCCTTAAGCTTTTCCGCAAAGCGACGATCTCTTGACAAAACTTCTGTTGAATATTTTACATATTCGTTAAAATTAAGATAGATGTTTTCAGAAGCCAAGATGATTTCATTGAGAACCAATTCTAATCGTGGTATTAACATAACTGTTTTAATGCCTGAAATTTCTTGTGCCTCAGTTATAGTTAGTTTATGACCGAACCATGTTTCGAGTTGTTCATTAGCCTCAAGGAGGAAAAGTACCTCGCGCAACTTTAGGTCCGGGTGATTTGGTGCAAGGATCAAAATGCTTTGCTCTTGTTCGATTCCTGTTAAATAGAAGAAGTCAGAGTTTTGTCTGAAAGGATAATTTTGATCCCCATTTCGGTTATATTCATCGTTCGAATTATAAATTGCTACAGAATTTAATTTCAATTTTTCGCAAAAATTCTTTCTGTTAGTTATAAAAAACGCTGAATCAATTGGTGCATATCTCATTATTAATCCCTTATTTATAAACAGTAAAAATATGATTCAAAATACTTCATTATTGAAATTAAAACTTAAATTTGTTAATCAATTTTAACAACAAAAGTAGAAATTTGCTTCCTTAAATGCCAGCAATAAATATTCAAAGAATTAAAATCAGATTTATCTCACAAAATGTATTGTATTATTTCTGTTAAATAAAAATCATTATGAGTTATCAAAACGTTTTTTCCTCAATCACAAAAAAGGTCACTACGGCTATTGCCGGGCTATTTTTGATCATGTTTTTAATGGTACACCTGGGAATTAATTTATTCATTCTGCCGATCACAGAAAATCATCAGGAGATGTTTGCTGCAGCAGCTCATTTTATGGGAACAAACTGGATTGTCAAAGTATTTGAAATAGTTTTGATGGGTGCCATTTTAATCCATATAATAATTGGAGTCATTTTACAATTCCAAAATTGGGCAGCCAGGGGACAACAGCAATATAAAGTCAGGAGTAAATCAACTACTTCCTTTATGTCAAGGTATATCATTTATACCGGCATTATGATTCTTCTGTTTTTAGCCGTGCATTTTTACAATTTTTATTTTATAAAACTCGGACTGGTTGCTGCACCCGATATTGCAAATATTGCCCATCCTCAAGAAGAGCATTTTTATGAATTGGCAGTTTATCTGTTCACCAACGAAATTGGATACTCGGTTTTATACATAGTTGCCTTTATTTTCTTAGGAATTCATTTAAATCATGCATTCCAATCAGCATTTCAAACCTTAGGCTTGAATCATAAAAAATACACTCCAACCATCAAAATAATCGGTAAAATTTATTCAATCATTATTCCGATTGGGTACATTATGATTCCGCTTTACTTTATGATTTATGGATAAAAGATAATTTTTTTGCAAGCATATAAAGATCAAAAACAATGACAAAACTTAATGCACAAATTCCGGAAGGACCATTGGCTGAAAAGTGGACAAAGTACAAAGCCACAGCCAAATTAGTAAATCCTGCCAACAGGAAAAAACTTGATGTAATCATGGTCGGGACGGGCTTGGCCGGTTCTGGAGCAGCTTCTAGTTTAGGCGAAATGGGCTATAATGTTAAAGCTTTTTGTTTTCAGGATACACCACGCCGGGCTCACTCAGTAGCAGCTCAGGGTGGAATAAATGCCAGTAAGAACTATAAAAATGACGGAGATAGCGATTATCGTCTTTTTTATGATATGATTAAAGGGGGCGATTATCGTGCCCGTGAAGCAAATGTATATCGTGCAGCCGAAGTTAGCAATGCGACTATCGACCAGTTAACGGCTCAAGGGGTGCCATTTGCCCGTGAATATGGTGGAACATTGGACAATCGATCTTTTGGAGGGGTTCAGGTATCGAGGACCTTTTATGCAAAAGGCCAAACAGGTCAGCAATGCTTATTGGGTGTGTACTCAGGAATAAGCCGTCAAATTAAAGCCGGAACCGTTACCATGTACCCAAGGCGTGATATTCTTGATATTGTTGTTATTGATGGGAAAGCCAGAGGCGTAATTGCCCGGAACCTTGTGACCGGTGAAATTGAGCGTCATTCAGCCCATGCAGTAGTGCTTGCAACTGGTGGATATGGTACAGTTTATTATTTGTCGACCCTAGCCGTTAACTCAAATGCCAGTGCTGCATGGAGTGCTTATAAAAAAGGTGCTTTTTTTGCCAATCCAAGCTTTATTCAAATTCATCCAACAAGTATTCCTGTATTGAATGATTATCAGGCGAAACTTACCTTGATGTCGGAGTCGTTAAGAAATGACGGTCGAATTTGGGTGCCAATGAAAAAAGGTGACAAACGACATTCCAATGATATTCCGGAAACCGAAAGAGATTATTATTTAGAAAGAAGATATCCGGCATTTGGAAATTTAGTTCCACGTGATGTTGCATCACGAGCGGCAAAAGAAAGATGCGACGCAGGTTATGGTGTTGGCGAAACCGGATTAGCGGTTAATCTTGACTTCAAAGATTCAATTGCCAAGCAAGGTAAAGCATCTATCGAAAATAAATATGGTAATTTATTCGAGATGTACGAAAAAATTACCGGTATGAATCCATATAATGAACCGATGCGAATATATCCTGCTGGTCATTATACCATGGGGGGCTTATGGGTTGATTATAACTTAATGACTACTGTTCCGGGCTTATTTGCAATTGGTGAATCAAACTTCTCGGATCATGGAGCTAACCGTCTTGGTGCAAGTTCGTTGATGCAATGTGCCGGAGATGGACTTTTCATTCTTCCTTATACCATCAGTAATTATTTAGCGGATGAAATTAAAACACCTCGCTTTTCAACCGACTTACCCGAGTTTGATGAAGCAGAAAAATCTGTTCATGATAAATTAAACAAACTATTTGCAATTAATGGTACCGAAACAGCCACTTCATTCCATAAACGTTTAGGTAAAATCCTTTGGGATTACAGTGGAATGTCGAGAAATGAAGAAGGATTGAAAAAAGGCCTGAAACTGGTTGAAGAACTCAAAGCCGAATTTTGGCAAAAACTTAAAATTCCGGGTGGAGAAGATGAAATTAACCAGGAGCTTGAAAAAGCAGGGAGAATTGCCGATTTCTTCGAAATTGCAAAACTAATTATCATCGATGGGCTTAACCGAAAAGAATCGTGTGGAGCCCACTTCCGCGAAGAAAGTCAAACCGAAACCGGAGAAGCGAAACGTGACGATGCCAATTATGCATATGTGGCCGCCTGGGAATATCTGGGTGATGATAAAGCTCCTAAATTGTACAAGGAGCCTTTGAATTATGAATTTATTGAAGTAAAAGAAAGAAGTTATAAGTAGAATTTAGATACAAGACGCTAGACCTTAGACCAGTTATTCTAGTCTAATATCTAACATCTAAAGTCTTCAAATCTTTAAAATATGAAAGTAAAACTAAAAATCTGGCGACAAAAAAACGCAAAGGCAAAGGGTAAATTTGTGAATTACGATCTGGATGAAGTTTCAACAGAAATGTCATTCCTTGAAATGCTGGATGCCTTAAATGATAAATTAATTAGAAGTGGCGATGAACCGGTTGCCTTTGAGCACGATTGCCGCGAAGGAATCTGTGGCTGTTGCAGCTTATATATAAATGGGCAGCCTCATGGACCTGAACAAAAAACTACTACGTGCGAGCTTCACATGAGATCGTTTAAAGATGGGGCCACCATTGTGATTGAACCGTTTAGAGCAAAAGCATTTCCTATACTAAAAGATTTAATTGTCGATCGAAATGCCTTTGATAAAATCATGTCGGCCGGTGGTTTTATATCGATCAATGCCGGATCTGCACAAGATGCAAATTCCATACTTGTTAAAAAAGAAAATGCCGATGAAGCAATGAACTCGGCGAGCTGTATTGGCTGTGGTGCTTGTGTAGCTGCATGTAAAAATGCTTCGGCCATGTTATTTGTTTCAGCGAAAGTTTCTCAATTTGCACTTTTAGAGCAAGGTAAAATTGAAGCCAAGGAAAGGGTACAAGCCATGGTTGCGAAAATGGATGAACTTGGATTCGGCAATTGCACCAATACCTATGCTTGTGAAGCTGAATGCCCCAAAGGGATTTCGGTTGAGAATATCGCCCGTATGAACCGGGAATTCCTAAGCGCAAAATTGACTTAATAATTTAATTTTTAAAATAAAAAGAGGTTGTCTCAGACTAGTGAGACAACCTCTTTTCTTGTTTGGACCGGCTTACTTTTTCTTTTATTATTAAGTGCTAATTTTTTATCGGCATAATTGATTAAAGGATCTCACTTCTTGGGACTCTATTAGCTCTTTTTATACGCCATATCTGGGAAATTATTAAACTAATAATA
>JAHIVC010000064.1 GCA_018816945.1 Bacteroidota bacterium
TGGGAAAAGCTATGGTCTGGAAATATTGATGCAACAAAAATTAAGTAATACCATATACGGTATCATATCATACACCTGGGTAAGAAGTGAATTTCAGGATAAAACCGGTAAATACATTCCTTCCGCCTGGGACAATCAACATATTTTAAATATAGCTGCAGGTAAAAAACTCAAAAGAAACTGGGAGGCAGGCATGAAATTCCGATTACTTGGAGGTGCTCCCTATACACCATATAATATTGAATTATCCTCTTTAAAAACGGTTTGGGACGTTACCCGCACCGGAATTCTGGATTGGAACCGTTTAAATACTTTGCGTAATCAGGTTAGTCATGGATTAGATATCAGAGTTGACAAGCGCTGGTATTTTAGAAAATGGGCTTTAGATTTATATCTGGATATCCAAAATATTTATAATTTCAAATCAAAAGGATTAGGATACCTGGATGTTCAAAGGGATATCAACGGCAATCTGATAGAAAACCCGAATAATCCTGATGCATATCTTACCAAAGAAATTGAAAATACAAATGGGACAATTCTTCCATCAATTGGCATAATGATCGAATTCTAAACCAACTGTCAAATTGTAATAAACATTTAAATAATAACACCAAATTGTAATTGATAGTTATTTATTACTACCAATCACATCTTTTATACATATTAATAAGTAATATTCTATCCTTAAATCCGTAACAAGGAGAACAATAAATCTTACTTAAAATCTAAAAAATTACAATATATTTATAAATTCTAATGATTATTGGTTGAGTATTTTCCCAATAAAAGTATAAATCAAAACAAATAGAACTATGATCAGTGCATACCTTACTATAGCCAGACAAAAATTGTCTGAGTTTTGTCTTCTTTCTTTTAATAAACCGAAGAAGTTATTTCTATTATCAATTTTTGTTTTCTCACTTATTTCTTCAACACAAGCTCAGGGAACAAGATTATTGCGCCAACCGAACATCAGTTCAAGCCATGTGGTTTATACCTATGGTGGCGACATTTGGATCAGTTCATTAAATAGCCATAATGCCGTACGACTTACAAGTACGCAGGCAGTTGAAAAAGATCCATTTCTATCCCCAGATGGGAAATTTGTAGCCTTTACCTCAAACCGTTCAGGAATGGATGCAATTTATTCCGTTTCAATTGATGGAGGCACTCCTACCCGACTCACATGGCATCCAAGTCCGTCCAGGGTGCGCGGTTGGACACCCGATGGAAAACATATCCTCTATTCTTCAACCAGAGAAACAGCTCCATCCGCTTATGATCGGCTTTGGACAGTTTCAGTGAATGGTGGCCCAAGTGAAATGCTAACAGCTCAATGGGGTACCAGTGGATCATTTTCACCGGATGGTAAACAAATTGTTATTGACCGCGTCAGGCGTTGGGATGTGGAATGGCGTAATTATCGCGGAGGACAAAATTCCCCTCTAGAAATTATCAATCTTAAAGATTTATCGGAAACCTTTATTCCAAACGAAAGTACTTTTGACATTCTTCCTGTATGGATGGGCGAAACAATTTACTTTTTATCCGATCGTGATTGGACCTCGAATATTTGGGCCTATTCTCCAAAATCCGGTGATTTAAAACAAATCACAAAATACACCGACATTGATATCAAATGGTTAGCTGCAAGCAATGGCAAACTGTCTTTTGAGCGCGATGGTTATCTACATATTTTAGATCCAAAATCGGATGAAACAACCCAATTAAATATAACTGTTACAGGAGATTTCCCCTGGGCCGAAACTAAATGGGAAGATGTGAGCAAAAACGCGAGATCAGCATCAATCTCGCCCAATGGGAAACGTGCGATTATGGAATCAAGAGGAGAAATTTTTACTATTCCGGTTGAATTTGGAGATGCAAGAAACTTAACACAAAGTTCGGATGCAGCAGATCGTACTCCAATCTGGTCTCCTAAAGGCGATCAAATTGCCTGGTTCTCGGATGCGAATGGTACAGGATATTCGTTGATGATTTCAACTCAAGATGGATTAAGTCCGACAAAAAGCATCTCTATTGGAGAATCAAAATTGGGATGGGAACCTGATTGGTCGCCAGATGGAAAATTTATTGCTTTTGTCGATGATGATGTTCGCATGAGAGTTGTAAATATTGCCGCAGGAACAATCCAAACCATTGATGTGGGAGGAAACAACCTTGAACGTGGTTCGGTTGGATTAAGCTGGTCGCCTGATTCGCAATGGTTGGCTTATGCAAAATCCGGGTCAAATAATTTTAGGCAAATAAAACTCTGGTCGTTAAAAGACAATAAAATTACTGCCATTACCGACCCATTTGCTGATTCATTTTCACCAAGCTGGGATCTCGACAAAAAGCATCTTTACTTTTTAGCCAGTACCGACGTTGCCTTGGGTTCAGGTTGGGCCAACACCAGTGCCATGACCGCAAATCCTGTTTATGCTGCTTATGTGGTTAATCTGCAAAAAGATGAACCTTCACCTTTTAAGGACAAGAGTGATGAAGAAGCAATAGAGAAGGAAGATTCGGAGAAAAAAGACACAGAAAAAGATGCTAAAAAACCTGAAACAAAAAAAGGAGAAAAGGAAGAAAAAGATGCCAAACCAGAAGCACCTAAAGTAATACAAATCGACTTTGATGGAATCGAACGCAGAACGATGGCTTTACCTATTCCATCACGTAATTATACGTTTACCTTAAGCGGTCCATCTGGTATTTTATTCATAGCTGAAAGGATTCCAAACAGCAGAGGATTAACCATTCAAAAATTTGATCTTAAAGAATCTGAATCTAAAGAATTTGCGAGTGGGGTTAATCAAGCAACCGTTTCGGCTAATGGAAAACAGATGTTGCTTAACATGGCTGGCAGTTGGAAAATTGTTGAAACTTCAAAACCAAATGCAAAGGATGCAAAATCCTTGAAAGTTGATTTAAAGATGAAACTTGACAGAACTGCTGAATGGAAGCAGATGTTCAATGAAGCGTGGCGTTATGAGGGTGATTATTTCTACGATCCAAATATGCATGGCAGGGACTGGAAAGTAGTTTATGAGCGTTACGCTCCATTAATTCCTTTCGTAAAACACCGTTCCGATCTTACCTATATTTTGGATCAGGTAAACGGAGAACTTTCCGTTGGTCATAGCTTTGTTATGGGTGGCGACTTCCCTGAAGTAGAACCGGTTAGCGTCGGATTACTCGGGGCCGATTTAGTTGCAGAAAACAATCGCTGGAAAATCAAACGTATTTACACAACCGAAAGCTGGAATCCTGAATTATCAAGTCCTCTCGATCAGCCCGGCACAAAAATTCAGGAAGGCTTTTTTATTGTTGGGATCAACGGGAAAGAGATTACCGCTAAGGATAATCCTTATGAATTTTTAGATGGAACCGTTGGAAAACAAACTGTTCTGCACTTGAATAAAAAAGCTGAATTTGAAGGTTCATGGAAGGAGATCGTAAAACCCATCAGAAGCGAAAACGCTTTACGTCAGAGAGCCTGGGTTGAAGATAACCGTCGTTTGGTTGATAAATTATCAAATGGCAGGTTAGGATATATCTGGGTTCCAAATACAGGAGGCCCCGGTTTTGTTTCCTTTAACCGATATTTCTTTGCTCAACAAGATAAAGAAGGTGCCGTGATTGATGAACGGTTCAATGGTGGTGGATCTTTGGATGATTATATGGTTGACCTGATGACTCGCAGTTTAAGGGCTGCATTGACCAATGAAGTTCCAAATGGCAAACCTTTACAATTACCTGCCGGAATACTCGGGCCAAAAGTTCTGTTGATTAATGAATTGGCAGGATCAGGTGGAGATTATTTTCCTTGGGCATTCCGTCAGCAAAAGATAGGACCATTAATTGGATCCAGAACCTGGGGCGGTCTTGTGAAATCATCAGTTCATTACAGTTTGGTTGATGGCGGTGCGCTTACAGCACCTGATAACGCTGTATTCGATCCAATCAATAACAAATGGGTTGCAGAAAACGAAGGAGTAGCCCCGGATATCGAGGTACGTCAGGATGCTAAATCGTTGGATAAAGGGATTGATCCACAACTTGAACGAGCTGTGAAGGAAGCTTTATTGTTAATAAATAAGCATCCTAAAAAAGAAATCACCCCTCCTCCGTTCCCAACACCTGCAATTAAGAAATAAGAAAGACTAAATTAATTTTATTTCCAGCCCTTCTGATACTTTTGCTGAAAAGCAATTGAATTAGAAGGGCATATTAATCTATCGAATTCATTATTATATGATTCTCATCGATCAACCCTATATCTCAGATTTTCTGATAAAAACTATTAAAGAAAATAATATTGAAATTATTTCGACCTCGGCAGCCAGAGAAATGGTTTCGGACAACTCCCTAAACTGGATTTCAGAAGAGGATGCAATTAACAACTTTAAAACCGATGCAAATAGTTTATTGCTTTCCATCTCAGAAAATGCAATTAGTTGGATCGAAAAGAATCTTGGATTTACGAATCTCCCGAATCAAATTAATCTTTTTAAAAACAAAATAAGGTTTAGAGAACTATTAAAGGACGCATATCCAAACTACTTCTTTAAAGGAATAAAATTTGAAGAACTTAAGCAATTCAAAAGTGATGACTTTAAATTTCCTTTCATCCTTAAACCGGCGGTTGGATTTTTTAGTGTTGGGGTATACAAAGTTGACTCGTTCGACGAATGGAATCAAACCATTGATAAAATTGAATTGGATATTGAAAAGATCAAAGGCTCTTATCCGAAAGAAGTTGTGGATGTTTCCGAATTTATCATTGAAGAAATAATTGGTGGTGAAGAATATGCCATCGATTGTTACTTTGATCATCATGGCGAGCCGATTATACTCAATATTTTTCATCATATTTTTTCATCAAACGATGATTTAAGCGATCGAATTTACAGTTCATCAAAAGAAATTATCGAATCTTTAAAAGATAAATCTGAAGAATTTTTGAAACTGATCAGTGCGAAAACAAATCTAAAAAATTTCCCTGCCCATATTGAAATTAGAATTGACAATGATGGAAATATCAATCCCATTGAAGTTAATCCTTTGCGATTTGGAGGATGGTGCACAACAGGAGATCTATCCTGGTTTGCTTATGGGTTCAATTCTTATGAGTACTTTTTGAAAGGTAAAAAGCCTGATTGGGATTCCATCTTTAAAACAAGAAAAGGCAAAAAGTACAGTATTGTAGTTCTGGATAATACTTCGGGATATAGTGCAGATGAAATTGAATTCTTTAATTACGATCTTTTATTGAAAGATTTTGATAAGCCTTTGGATTTAAGAAAAGTGAATATGAAAGGATATCCGATTTTTGGTTTTCTATTCACCGAAACGAGTGCTGATAAAGAAGCAGAATTAGTTCAAATACTAAATTCAAACCTCAGAAAGTATATCAAACTAAAGTAGCTGAATTTCACAATACGAATTAATACTTTGCATATTGTAAATTTTGTTATATTTTCATTCCTTAAATGTTAATCCAATCCCAAAAAATGAAAAAGATATTTAAATATAGCTTCTTATCAATTGCATTTACCGTAGTTTTATTCTCGTGTAATTATTCAGTCAAAACAGAAAAAACCTCAGATTCAGAAACACACCAAACAAGTGCTGGAATTAAAACAGATTGCAATGAAGTCCATTGGTCGCATGCCGCTGGAGAAAGTGGTCCGGAAAATTGGAAAAATTTGTGCGATGGTTTTACAGCCTGCGGTGGAGTAGCTCAATCGCCGATTAATATTGTCACGAGTACTATAGAGGAAATAGGTGGATTAAGTCCACTTAATATTATTTACAAGTCATCTAAAACTGATATTATTAATAATGGACATACGGTACAATTTAACACCTCGGGAGATAACATCCTGCTCATTGGAAATAAAGAATATGAGTTAGAGCAATTTCATTTTCATGCCTTGAGTGAACATACCATTAATGGGTATCATTACCCCATCGAGGTCCATTTTGTTCACAGGCATTCGGATACAGATTATGTGGTGCTCGGAATCATGTATGAAGAAGGTGAAGAAGATCCGCTCTTAACAGAATATTTAAATAATTTCCCGGTAAGCAAAGGGGAATTCACTTCCGATAAGTCCATTGATTTGAGTAAGCTGTATCCGGCTGAATTAAGCTATTATTATTATTCCGGTTCTTTGACCACACCACCATGTTCGGAAATTGTGAGCTGGTATGTTTTAAAAACCCCACTTCAGGCTTCAAAAGCGCAGGTGGATAAATTTTCGAAAATATTAAACAATAATTATCGGCCCGTTATGCCACTGAATGACAGGAAAGTATACGGATTCTAGAACTTAATAGAATAGAAAATCAGAATTTGATTGGTAAGAAACAAGTTGGAGAATTCACACTTTCCTTAGATATACTACTTTACTATCGTTTACTCCATAATAATCAGGTAACTCAGCGACTTTCTCACAATCAGTATTTTCATAAAAGGCCCTTGTTGGCTCATAAAGCTGTCGTGAGGATGTCTCAATCCAGATATTTTTGCCCCCTAATCGGGCTACATCCTCGTCAACCATTTTAAGCATCATTTTTCCAATTCCTTTTCCTTTTTCATCCTGGTGAACGACCATCCAGTATAAATCGTAACTATGAAATGTACAGGTATTCTTCCCGTAACAAGCGTAGGCAAGCACCCTATTGTCATGTTCTACAATGATAAAAATATATCCACTCTTTTCTTCACCTTTAGTTAAATTCTCTTGTGCCAATTCCAGTGCAACTTCTACTTCAAAATCATAAAAAAAACCGGTAGATACTAGTATTCCGCGCAAATCGTTAATATCGCTTTCTTTCAATTCCCTTCTAAATTCCATAATCTCAGTTTAAATCATTTAAAATCCTGCTAATCATCATTTCAATCGTATATCCGGCATAGTCATTCGCCGCAACAAAACCACTATCGGGAGCGATGCAAGGATTTCCATTTATTTCGAGTATAAATATATTTTCATTCTGATCTACTCTAAAATCTACCCGGGCATAGCCTTTTAAGTTAAAAGCCGTCCATGATTTTTGGCAAATTTCGATGAGCTCAGACTTAAGCTTTGGATTGTTTTCCAAAGTTCCGAAAGCACGGTTCGTTTGTTTGTATTCTTCGCTACTCTCATCCCACTTGGCTTTATAACCAACAATTTTGTGTTTGTCGTTAAAGAATTTATCAAAAACAATTTCGGCAGGAGGTAAAACCTCGGCTCCGGTTTTACTTGCTAAAATACTTACATTAAATTCTCTTCCTTCAATAAACTCTTCAATAAAATAATGAGAATCCGGGAATTTTTTGACCTTTTCAAATTTCTCTTTTTCAGCAACTTTAAAAATAAAATCTTCGGAAATACCTACCGATGCTTCTTCCCATATAGGCTTTGCGATATAGGTTTTTTCCGGATTTAATTTATTATGCTCATTGATAGCAAAAAAATCAGCCGTTGGCAACTGGTTAAAGCGCATCATTTTTTTTGCCAAAACTTTATTGGTCGTAACAAATAGTGCATCCAACGGAACACCTGTATAAGGGATTTTAAATGAATTTAAGATGGCTGGTGCAAAATAAATAAGCTCTCCTTTTCCCCAGGTTGCTTCCACCAAATTAAAAACCACATCAGCCTCCTCATCTTTTACTTTTAACAAATCGTCCATCAGATCATTACCGACTGTGAGGCATGCAACTTCACTATTCAGATTTTCACACGCTCTCTTAACCAAATTTCTTTGACTGATGACGTCCACTTCATCAGGGTTGTTGGTTAAAACCTGATTATGAACTATTACGATTTTCTTTTTCATCTGTTTATAATTTGTCTTTTATTTGCCAGATGCCTGCCTGTCGGCAGACAGGGAACTCGCCATTGATAACGATTCGCATGTGTGAGAATATCTCTCATGGCTCGTTTCATTTATGAAAATTTCTTTTTATGGCCGAATCTAATATTTCATCTATTATTTCCTGATATGAAATTCCATTCAAGCGACAAAGAATGGGCAAATCGGAGGTTACAGGATTAAGTCCTGCCAAAGGATTTACTTCGATAAAACTCACCTTACCAAAACGATCGATCTTGACATCAACCCTTCCACCATCCAAACAATTCAACGATCTCCATGCCGCAAGAGCCACCAATTTGCATTGTTCAAGCATTTCTCCTTCAACAGCAATATAATCAACAAGATCTTCATAATTTTCTTTAGTGTCGTATGAATATACCTCTTGTATATTTTCCCGATACACGATTTCCATTGCTCCCGGTACGTAAGCATCTTCACCACAACCAAGCACCCCAACCGTAAATTCCCTTCCCGGCAGGTATTCCTCTACCAAAACCGGCTGGTTAAAAGTTCGAAGCAAATGAACACAAACCATTTCTAATTCGGCTTTTGAATTGATCACTGATTTTGAATCAATACCTTTACCAGTTCCTTCAGAAATAGGTTTAGCAAAAAGTGGATATTCAAGATTAAGCTTTTTTAAATCAGAAATTTGAGAAACAACATGGAATAAAGGTGTATTTACGCCACTATCGCGAACAATTTGTTTAGCAAAGGCCTTATTTAATGAAACACCTAATGTTACAGGTCCTGAAAAAACATACGGAATTTTATGAGCATCAAGCAAGGCAGGAACTAAGGATTCACGTCCTTCACCATAAAGCCCTTCAGCAATATTGAAAACCATATCCCATCTTTTACCAACAAGCATTGCGTTCATTAAACTAATAGCATGACCGATTCGCTCGGTTTGGTGGCCGGCATTTTGAATCGCTTGCTCAATTCCTTCAATGGTGCTTTCCTTATCGAATTCGGCAGTTTCTTCTAAGGTATAACCTTGCTTTAAATAATCGGATCTAAGGTCGTAAGTAAGTCCTATTTTCATTTTCCATTATTAATTCTTGTTGACAAATATCCTTCAAAAAAATTGCGTGCATTAATTCCGAGTGAGCGGTTTTTATACCCGCCTTCCTGAGCGAACAACATTGGAAACGGTAATTTACCCAATTCAGTTCCATTATTTTTGAAGTCGGTGGCTGTAAGCGACCAGGTGCCAGTCGGATCACCTTTTGCCGGGTCAAAACCAAGGCTGACAATTAAATATGCAGGTATGAATGAAATGATTTCTTTGATCGCTTTTTTCAAATGATGTAAGTATTCCTCTCCTGACAATAGTTCTTTCAAAGGATGATTTATATTAAATCCTTCACCAATCCCCTCACCTTTTTCATCCGCAAAACCTGTAAAATAAGGATATGCAAAGGAAGGATTCCCATGAATGGAAATGGTTAGGACATCCTTACGATCATAAAATATTTGCTGATGACCGTTGCCATGATGATAATCAATGTCTAAAATTGCCACTTTGCCATATTTTGACAGGAAATTAGCAGCGATTGAAGCATTGTTAAAATAGCAAAAACCTCCAAAAACACTTCTTTCCGCATGATGGCCAGGAGGTCTGATCAATGCATAAACTGTATGATATCCTTCCAATAATAATTCAGCTCCGGTCAAAGCACAGTTCACTCCCGAACGGGCTGCTAAATATGCATTTTTATTAATTGGTGTAAAAGTATCCATACAATAATAACCTGCAAGTACCGAATAATCATGTGGTGGTCGTGTTGCATTACGAACAGGGAAAACATAAGGATAAATAGATTTCCCTTCAGGCAATTTGTCGCAAACTGTTTTTATATAATTAAAATATTTGGCGTCGTGCACATCCGTAATATGTTTATCAGGAAATCCTCTTGTTGGTTTTGTTTTAAATACATTTAATTTTTCAATTTCCTTTAAAATACTTCGTATCCGTATGGGTGATTCAATATAGCCCACCTCTTTAATATGGTGAATATCATGTTTGTCGTTAATGATCAGTGCGATCTCATCTTTTACGGCGTGTTTTTTTTCATAAGGGCGTTCCTTAATGATATATTTAAAATCCCTTAGTTTAACGGGATCGTCCTTTACCGAAGACAATACCATTTTAATATAATCTTCGGGACAATAATCAGGATATTTCCGCTCTAATATAGCTCGGATTATTTTTTTCATCTGAACAGATGAAATCCGGATATCATTACCCAAATCATCATAAACTAGATATGGTGGGCAATCGTCAGTTTCTGTATCGACTAAGGTTTCATATTTTGTACCTATTATCGGTCTGGCTCCATATCTTTCATAGAATGCCAGCCTACCTTTATTTTGTTTTATGAAACTCTTATCCTTACAAAGTTTTTCATCATCCGGTAAGCATTCCATAAAGATTCCGATAGATTTCAGCATTTGTGCCTCTTCTCTTAACCTTTCGTAAATTGCACCGCCAACCCCCGATGAAGTCTTACCTGGTTTAACTGCAATGTAGTCCAGGAAACAAAAATTTTTATCGGGCATAAAAAACATGATGGCAAATCCTTTAACATTTGACCTGCCATCTTCGGCAACGAATAAAATAGATGCAAACTTAAATTTTAAGGGGTCTTTCATCTGTTCGAGAATTTCATTTACTTTTCCTTCCTTTACCGAAGGGAAATGCATTCTCAAGATGCTGAATACCTGTTCAATTGAAGCAGCATTTGATGGAAGATAAGCGTCTGTAATCTTCCTGATTTTAAACATGGCCATTATTTTATGGGATCGTAGTATTTAAAGGTCTTTCCTTCAAAATTTTTCAAGACGACATTATCTCCTTCCCTGCCCTGATAATATTCGGGAAGGATAGGTATTTTACCACCTCCGCCGGGAGCATCGATAACATAATGCGGAATGGCATAACCACTTGTAAATCCTCGTAATCCTTTAATAATTTCAAGACCTTTTGAAACCGGTGTTCTGAAATGTGATGAACCCGGAATAGGATCGCATTGATAAATATAATAAGGCCTCACCCTGACTTTTAAGAGTTTATGCATGAGTTCTTTCATCGTGTCAACATTATCGTTCACATCTTTAAGCAGAACCGTCTGGCTCCCCATAACAATTCCTGCATCAGCAATACGATTGCAAGCCTCAGTAACTTCAGGGGTAATTTCATCAGGATGGGTGAAATGAATGCTCATGTATAGCGGATGAAATTTCTTCAACATTTTCACCAGCTTGGTCGTAATTCTTTGAGGCATAACAACCGGAACTTTCGTACCGATACGAATAATATCCAGATGCGGTATTGCCCTCAATGATGATAATAGAAACTCAAGATGCCGATCTGGTAATGTTAGTGGATCACCTCCTGAAAGAATGACGTCCCTGACATTTGGATTGTTGCGGATATATTCAATTGATGTTTCCCAAGCTTTCACACCAAAATGCTTCTTATCTTTTGATATCATATGCGAGCGCGTACAATATCGGCAATAAACAGAACAAAATCCTGTAGATAGCATTAAAACCCTGTCTGGATAACGATGTATCAGGTTTTCAACCGGACACATAGAATCCTCGTGCAAGGGATCACTCTCTTCACCGGGTGAAGTAATGAGTTCGAGCTTATTGGGAACTACCGCCTTGTTTAAGGCATAACCCTTTGGTTTACCATATAAAAGGCTTGCATAATATGGTGTTATCCTTAGTGGCAATTTTCTTGATTTTGATAAAAAATCGAAATCATCTATATTGCTGATATCAAACAATTCAGAAAGCTTTTTGAAATTTGTATAACTGTTTTGGATTTGCCATCTCCAACTGCTCCATTGTTTTTCGGTTGCTTGAGGGAAGAATGTTTCGCGAAATTTTACTGCTTCGGGGCTGGTAACTTTGAAATCGGAAGGAGAAATTTCGGTTTTACCGAATAATAAATCTTCTGAGGTTGTGGTTTCAAGGATTACTTCAATTGAAGATAAATCCTCCACAAGGGGAGGTTCGTAATCCATCTGTGAAATTTCATTCATAATATTATATCTTTAAATAGTTATTTCTATGTTAATTTTCTGCTTTATTAAAATTTTAAAACCTATATAAAAACCGAAACGAAATTACATTTTTTATACACTAAAAAACATTCATATTCGCATCTCAAAATTATTCAAATTAGCAGTAAATTATTTTTTTAAAAAAAATAAAATATGAACAAGTAATTACCACACACAACACTGATAATCTGATACTTTACAGAATTGAAAGATAATTGCTATCAAAAAATATTAAATAAAATTTAATAATAAAGATTGTTAGAAATAAAAGGTACTTAAACCTGTAAAAATAATGATCTGGTAAGAACCCATCCGATTTAACTTATTTTTATAGAATTACGTTTTATCAAAAAAAAAAACGAAAGAAGGCCAATTATACCATTTTATATAAAATTTTCTCAAGAGATTGGTGATCATTTTTCGTACTTATTTTTTTTTCGATAGAACCGGATAAATAATTTTCTGACATCAGTGGTATAGGGTTTACAACTTCTCTTCAATTTTTGTTGTATTGAAATCAGCTAAAATTACTACACTCATTATTCCCATTTTAGGAATATGTTCTTAAAGTTGTCCATTTTTAATAAGTACATTTAATTTATCAAACTACTATTCAGCATCTTACACAACTTGTACAATTCTTGATCTGATTATAAAAGTATGAATAGATAAAAAGGTAATTTAGAGTAGGATTGAAATCCCAAACAGTTATCGGATACATAATTGGCAATAGAAATGACATCAACATTTAACAATTACCTTTCTAGTGTAGTCTTGTTTCATGAAGAAAAAAAACGCTGCCCTTGAACTAGGCAGCGTTTTTTGTTTAAAACATTATCAACTAGAACATTCTTCGTTCACCTTCAGCCGGAGCTTTATATGGCTTACGCGGCAATTGATTATCTCTCATCGCTGCATTATATATAAATGATGCAACTACAATTGCATTATGTGTTAAATCACCCATCACTAATCGTTCGTAAGTATCCATATTGGTATGATAACCCCTATCATATTCGATTTCGTCTTGAATAAACTGAAATGCAGGCAACCCTAAAGGATCGAATGATTGATGGTCGGTACCGCCTGTATTTCCTATTGCAATTATGCTCATTCCCATAGGATTAAATGGTTTCATCCATGCTTCAAAAATGGGTCGAACCATTTCGTTTTGTTGTAAATAAATACCTCTGAACTTACCTGTACCATTATCCATATTAAAATAAACATCAAATTTTTCAAAACCGGATTTCAATTTATTACTTTTTGGATCACGTATGTATTTTTCAACATAACCTCTTGATCCATGCAATCCTTGTTCCTCTCCTCCCCATAATGCAATACGGATGGTACGTTTAGGTTTTACATCAAGTGCTTTCAAAATACGCATTGCTTCCATCATTACGATACAACCAGATGCATTATCAGCAGCACCGGTTCCCCCGTGCCATGAATCAAAATGCCCGCCAATTAAAACAATTTCATCTTTTAATTTTGGATCAGTTCCTATTATTTCGCCCATTACGTTGGTTACTTGCGGACTAGTACTAAACTCGTTTTGTATATCAATTTCCAGTTTAACCGCAACTTTATGCTGTAGTAACCTTGTGATGCGCCCATGTGCTTCAATTGGTAGATTTACTTGAGGAATTGGTTGTGGATCGCCACTTTTGTAATTGGCACCACTTGATCGTGGTACATTAAACTCACCAGATCCATTCAAAATGACAGCAGCTCCTTCACTGATTAAAAACTCAGATATTTTTTGTCGGAGTAGCCTCATTTTCATATAATCCTCCATATTGAAATTGCCTCTTCTCCTTCGGGCTTCTGTACTTTCCTCCTGAATCTTTAATAAATCAGACTCAGTATACCTTGTCGCAAGCGGTTCAAAACTTAATTCATAAGTCTCAGTTGATGGCATCAGAATTATTTTACCCTTAAGCTGTCCCTTATATTTTTCTAAATCTTTCTCATCTTTAACATCTATTAAGACTGCTTCTCCGCTTATTTCACCAGTTGTACTGCCGGTCCATGCAATTGGAGTGGCAGAAAAATTAGCATAATATGGCGCAGTCATTGCAACATATGTTCTGATATTATCCCAACCTCCTCTATCAAAAGCCCTAACTTCATCAATCATAACATTTTCGAAGCCATATTCGATCATTTTATTTTTAACCCAAACATTTGCATTGAGTTTGGCTTTAGAGGCTGTCAATCTAGGTCCCAGAAAATCCGTCATCCAAAACGACAGGTCTTCAATTTTTGAATTCGCCTTTCCTTCTTGCTTAATTTGATAAACGATATTCAGGTCAACTTGCTCCGTTTGGGCAATAATATAGATTGGAAGAAACAAGAAAAGAATGATAGCACTAATTAAATTTTTATTCTTCATAATAATACTGTTTAGGTTTTGGTCAAATCTAAGAAATAAATAAAGCAGCGTTTGACCTACTTATAAATAATATATAAATCGAAATTATTTAGCTACGTATATACAAGAATGAAGTATGAGAAGATTAAAATTATCATAAATTATGATGATTTTTTTGATTTGTTCATTTTTAAAATTATTTTTACCCGATAAACAAAAAAAAACTCAATGAAAAACGCTATTCTACTTATTTTTATGCTATTATGTGGTAATTTATTTGCATTCAATATTAATTGCAATGTCGATGATGAATCTATACTTATTCAAGAACTCAATTTAGCTAAAGTTACTGAAGATGTTGATGCAAAAGTTAAATCTATTCGTAGAGTAATTAATAAAAAAGTACAAAGAACTTTATTTAGTTTCACTGAAGATCTTATTGCAGATTTGGTTCGTACTTCTAGTGGTGTTTATTACGAGGAAATGGGCAAAAAAGTAGTTACTAATAATTTTGAGAAATTAACACCTGAACAAATCGATGTTTTGAATTTTTTCTTACTTGCAGAAGCTGCAAGTGAACTTGACAGAAAAAATTTTCTCGCCGAAGAAGATTCATTGCGCCTTGAATTATATAGGGATCGCAGAGATAAGCTATACGGTGCATTGGAAAAAATTTTGGAAAAAATTTCAGGCATCTCAGATTCAGTAATAGAAGATATTAAATAATTATCGCATTAATTTCAGCTCAACAATTTAAGAACAAGTAATCTTTTAATGAATTTGATAAAGAAAAGCATTAAAATTTACGCCTTATCTTAGATTTTGTTTATAAATATCTGCTATATCTATTTCAATCTATAAGATATCGAAATGTTTTTTCGTTAAATAGTAGATTTTTATAACATATTCTACTCTTATCATTATTTATATTTATATTGATATTATCTAAGACCATATTTTAGATCATTTTTTATATTTATATTTGACCATATTTAACTAACCACCAAGCTGACCCATCGATGACAAGAAGATTATTATTCAAGTTATTTTTTATTGTTATAATTTGTGTTCTATTTCCATTCAAATCTTATCTTCAAACGAATTCGAAAAATGATATCATCCTCATAAATCTAAAAATTCATACTGATAACATTTACAGGCTTAACGACCTGCTTGTTAATGGCAAACTTTATCGCCCACTGAATGCCAATGCCAATGGATCGCCATATTTTCAAAATGACAAGCTTTGGAGAAAGAGTAAATTATTTATTAAAGGAACCGAATTTTCGGACCAAAATATTTTATATAACATTGAAAATGATGAATTAATTGCAAATATTATTTATCCTGATGGCAATACCAAAAATATTGTTCTTGATCAAGAGTTAATTGATTCATTATGGATTGAGGATCATTTCTTTATTAACATAACATCTTTTACAAAGGAAAATATTAAAGGTATTTATGAGCAGGTATATAACGGTCGTTTTAAAGCTCTTATAAAGCATCACGTTACCTATAAGCGCGTGATTGATTATAATGCTCCTAATGGTTATTACGATGATCCTGAAAAATCTATTTTTATTCTCACAGAGGATAGACTTGTTAAAATATCAAATAAACGAACCCTTTTAAGTTATTTTAAATCCGATAAAAAAGAAATAGGACGTTTCATAAGAAGAAACAAAATCAATTTAAAAACCGCATCTATTATCGAATACTTCACCCTGTTTAAAATTTGTGATGACCTTTCCAACGAATAAAATATATTTTTTAAAGCTGTTTAGTATAATCTTCTTTGCATTTTTTGCAAATTGCCCAATCTTTTCTCAAAGTAGAGACGTAATAGTAACAAAAGACTATAATAATTTGTCTTGGGAAGCTTTTGTTCAAAAAGCAGAACTTGAATTACAGATAAAGATTTACTACAAAATTGCGGAATTTCCTTCATTGACAGTGCACATTTCGGAAAATATGCTGTTGAGTTCACTTTTAGCTGATCATCTCAATAAATTTGGCTATCAAATTGCCATTGATAAATACAATAACGTTTTTATTTCAAAAGAGTCAATTATCACCACTATGATTTCTGATTTTTTCAAAGACTTTAATGATGATCAAAGCAACCTAAAGTTAGTAGATGAAGTGCAAGTAAAATCAAATTTTATCCAAACAAATGATGAATTCATAGCTAAAGAAATAACCGTTGGATCTAAGAAACAAGGTCTTAATAAAAGCAAAGCTGTGGTGAGTGGATATATTAAAGATGCCATTTCAAAAAAACCAATTTCAGGGGCAACTATTGCATTATCAGACTTAAGTTTCGGTGCGGTTACTGATGATGAAGGACATTTTAGTTTCCAGATAGATAAAGGGAAACACAATATGACAGTAAGCTATATAGGCAGCAAAAAAGAAAAAATTGAAGTCAACGTATTATCGGATGGATCATTTGAGCTGTTTCTGGAAGATGAAGCCATTCTTCTAAATGAAGCCGTAATCAGTGCAAATAAATATGATAAGGTCAAAGGTACCGAAATGGGTATTGAAAAAATAACCACAAAAAGCATAAAAGAAATCCCGCTTGTAATGGGTGAAAAGGATATCATAAAGGTTGCTTTATTACTACCTGGAATACAAACAGTTGGAGAAGGCTCATCAGGGTTTAACGTCAGGGGTAGTCCTACGGATCAAAATTTATTTTACATAAATAATTTACCCATCTATAACACCTCCCATTTAGCAGGATTTTTCTCTTCATTTAATTCGGATGTGATTGATGAGTTTACACTTTATAAGAGCAACATCCCTGTTAAATTTGGCGGGCGTTTATCTTCTATTTTTGAAATTACAGCAAAACAAGGTAACAAAGAAAGATATACGGCAAGTGGCGGGATTAGCCCTATAACCGGCAGGGTTTTATTTGAAGGCCCAATTAAAAAGAATACGAGTAGTTTCATTATTGGGTTAAGATCGACTTATTCAGACTGGTTACTTAAATTAGCAAAAAACCCTGACATAAAAGAAAGCTCCGCAAATTTTGGTGATGCAATCGCAAATTTCACATTCAATTTAGGGAATAAGAATCAAATCAATCTATTTTCATATTATAGTTATGATCAAATGGATCTTGCAAAGAGAACGAATTATAATTATAAGAATATTGGCTCCTCGTTGGTTTGGAAACACATATTTAACAATGTTAACAGTCATGATTTAAGTTTTGTACACAGTATTTATAATTTTTCGGAAGAAAGTAAGGATATTGCCGTTGCTTCTTATACCCATTCAAATAAATTAGAACATACGGAGATAAAATCCAGTTTTAACATCAATAATATTAAGGATCATAAAATCAATTTTGGATTAAATAGTATCCTTTATCAGGTTTACAGAGGGAAATACGAACCGTTGAGTTTGGAAAGTTTAATTGATTCGAAGGACCTGGGAAAAGAGAAAGGAATCGAATCTGCCTTATTTTTTAGCGATGAATGGACATTATCTCCTAAATTATCGGTGAGTGCAGGGCTACGTTACAATTTATTTGCATATATAGGAGCCCAGGATGTAAACGTATATCTCGATAATTTACCAAAAATTAGTGCAAACATTATTGACACACTACATTTTAAGAATAATGAAATCATAAAATCCTATGGAGGTTTAGATTATAGAATTGCAGCAAATTACATGTTCAGTAATGATTTTTCAATAAAACTTTCCTATAACCGACAGCATCAATACATCTATATGTTATCAAACAGCATCGCCATATCTCCTGATTATAAGTGGAAACTTTCTGATTATAATACCAAACCTATTGTTGGCGATCAGTATGCCGCAGGATTATATTTTAATACTTATTGGGGAGGCCACACTTACGATCTTTCAATCGAAGGATATTATAAAAATGCTAAAAACATTGTAGAAATTAAAGATGGGGCAAACCTGATCATGAACGAATTTTCGGAGCAATCAACGCTACAAGGCAAAATGGATGCGTATGGAGTCGAATTTATGCTTAAGAAGAACACCGGAAAATTAAATGGTTGGTTTAATTATACTTATTCGAAAACCAGTGTGAAAGTTGACAGTGAATTTCCTGAAAACAAGATCAATTTTGGTTATTCATATCCATCAAACTATGATAAACCACATGCTTTAAATCTGGTTGCCAGTTATCGTATTAAAAGACGATTAAGTGTTTCAGGCAATGTTGTTTATTCTATAGGAAGACCGATTACATACCCAACTGCGATATATTATCAAAATGGATTTAAAACACTACATTATTCCAAACGCAATGAATATCGAATTCCTGATTACTTCAGGGTTGATCTTTCGGTTTCGATAGAAGGCAATTTAAAGAAAAATAAACTTGCTCATGGTTCCTGGACTTTCTCAGTATATAATCTTACCGGACGAAATAATGCATATTCGGTATATTTCAGATATGAAGAAGGTAAAATCAACGGATATAAATTATCCATTTTTGGAAGTCCTATCGTATCATTAACTTATAATTTCAAACTTGGGAATTATGCAAATTAGAAAATCAGGCAGAAACAAACTATTGATTATATTTTTAATCATTGCTTTAGGGTTGGGGCTCTCATGTAGTGAAAAATATTGGCCTGAATTGAATCCTGCTTACGAAAATCTACTGGTCATTGATGGTAAAATCACCAATGAACCAGGACCATATACCATTAATTTATCAACCAGTTCTTCGATCGAGGAAAATAGTTTCAATCCCTTATCAAATGCTCAAGTTGTGCTTAGCGATGATTTTGGCAATAGTGAATTACTTCTTGAAACAAGTTCTGGTAAATATCAGACTGCCATAAATGGGCTCCAGGGAATTATTGGGCGAAAATATAAAATTTCAATCATAGCAAACGGAAAATCCTATGAATCTTCATTTGAAGAACTTAAAAACCCGATTGAAGTTGAAAAGTTAAATGCTGAATGGGTAAAACATACAGGAGCATCAGATGAGGAAGATGAATACGGGTATCAATTTTATCTGAGCACAGAAACAGCCAGCGAAGCATTGAATTATTATTACTGGGAACTGACCGAAACGTATCAGTATACTTCCTATTATTTTGCGCACTCAATTTACTGGGGTAAAAACCTTCCGGGGAAAAATGGGTTTGAATTCTTTCTTCATCCGGATACGCTATTTATTTGCTGGAATTCAAGACAAATAGATGAACGTTTCAGTTATACCACCAAAAATCTTAAAATCCCCAAATTAAATAGGTTTGTGATCAATTTTGTTCCAAATAGTGAAAAATTAAATTTCAAATATGCATTACAGGTGAAACAATACACAATTTCTGAGAATGCATATATATTTTTAAATAGTTTACAAAAGCAAAACGATATTGAAAATTCATTATATACCACACAGCCATTTCAGATATTAGGAAATGTGCAAAATGTTGATGATCCTGAGGAACCTGTTTTAGGTTACTTTCTGACTGCAGGAGTTAATGAAAGCAAACCTCTATTGGTTAATAGACCGATAGGTTTTTATATTCCGTCCGACTGGGGCGAATGCAGCGTACTTACAGCTGATAATATTTTTAACGTAATGCAGAGAGTACAAGCATTGCCTTCGCGATACTGGCCAGTTATACTTGCTGTTGATCCAAATCCTGAAAACACAAATCCCATTCTTGTTGATGCGGAATGCGTTGATTGTCGAGTAAAAGGAGGAGTTCCGGTTAGACCAGCTTTTTGGGATGACAATTCATTGTTAAATACTCCGGATGGAAAAATTAAATAATTGAATGAAAAAGATTTTTATCATATATTTCGTTTTTTTGGGATGGCTATCCAATGCTTATCCTCAATCAGATTTTAGCAGACTGACCAATAATTTGACTGAAAACATTGTTTTGACAACAGATAGGGATATTTATATCAGTGGTGAAAAAGTATGGTTTAAAGCACAAGGATTCATCGCATTAGATGTTCCAAATAATCAACTTAGTAATATTTTATATGTCGAACTTTTCAATGCCTCTAATCAATCCTATGTAAGAAAAAAGTTCAAAATTATAAATGGGATGGTTTCTGGAATGTTTATCATTCCACAAGAACTGAATTCAGGAAATTATTTTATAAGGGCATATACGCAATATCAACGAAACAGTTTACCCGAAACATTTTTCACTCAAGTCATTACCATCATAAACCCCGCTATCAAATTATCCAAAGAGATTTCGGAATATAAAGGAATTGAAATCTTTCCTGAATTTGGCCTGATCATGAATAATTTGACCAATAGAATAGCAATAAATTTTGGTCAAAGAGATGAGAACAAAACTTTAACCGCCTGGTTAACAGATGAAAATCAAAACAGGGTTTCCGATGTATCAATCAATAACGGACTGGGACTCATGCAGTTTATCCCTACTGAAAACAAGCAGTACACACTCCACACGTTTAATATTCAGGATACATTGCTTACTAAACTACCCAAAGCCTCAAATGAAGGAATAGTAATGAATGTTTTAAAAAGCAATTTTTCAGATCAAATAGATCTGCAAATCATTAGCCGGCAAGCATTAAATCAGGAACTTAAGCTGGAATTATTATCCTCTCATTTAAATAAAAAAACTGAACAGCAAATTTATTTACAAAATCATGAAACGCATTTATCGATTCCGACTAGCTCCTTTGATCCGGGATTTAATTATTTTATCCTGCGAAACAATAAAAATGAAATATTAAGTATTTATTGTCATCTTAAACCCTTCGACAATCCTATCGCAATTAAAATTACGCCCGACAAACAAAGCTATAAGCGACGCGAAAAGATTGAATTGGAAATTGAACCGACCGTGAAAAGTGAAGAATTTATCGACTTATCAATCACTGTAGCAAAAAAAGGTACCATAAACGGTTATAATGATAAAATGCCAAGACAAATCATCGAAAACCCTGTCCTGTTAAATTCATACCTGAGCTCAAATAGTGGAATAAATGCAGAAACTAAAGAATTAGATGCGCTATTAGTTGCATATAATAGCAAACTTGCAAACGATGTTGTTTTTAGAAATAATTTGACAAAATTTAAATACAATCTTGAATGGATTCCTGAAATAAGAGATGTTTCACTAAGTGGGTTCGTGATAAACAAAGAAACAAGAATGCCTACTGCTAATGCAGAAGTATATGCTTCTGTATTCAAAAATAATCCTCAAGTTCATATGTATAAAACTGATAAAGATGGTTTTTTTATTTTCTCTCTCAATAAATTAACTGAGTTACATGATGTTTATTTAAGTGTCAAAAAAAATAATATTACTGATAATCAAGAATTTGAACTGCTTGTAAATCATGATTTTTTAAGATCGTACCCCACACTTAATTCAACTTCAATAGATATTGATTCTACCCAAATTCCTTTTATTGAGGAACTTTACATTAATACTCAAGCTTCTAAAGTCTTTAATACTGAGACCGGAAACCGGGCCAAACCAACTGATAATCTACCTTTTATTTTTTCAAATCCCGAATTTAGCCTTGATTTGGATAACTATGTTGAGAATCCTTCACTCGAAGTTATTTTCAGAGAATTGGTTCCAAGTGTTAAAGTTAAAAATGATGGTGGAAAATATTCATTAACGGTTACCGATCCGGATAGAAGATTAGCACAAAGTGATCCCTTAATTATGGTTGATTTCATAGCTATTTTTGATGTGAACGAACTGATGAAGATTGACCCCGCAGACATTAAAAAAATTGATATATATACCACTCCATTCATATTGGGCAACACACAAATTGAAGGAGTTATTTTGATTACCACTAATACCGATAATTTCGGGGGAATAAAAATGTCTGCCGAATCTGCATTTTTCGAATATACTACCGTATCCGATTCATATTATTTTGATCCGCCAACTTATGAATCAGTTGAAACAGCCAATAGTCATGATGCCGATTTCAGAAATTTACTTCATTGGCATGCCTCCTTAAAAGTCAAAGATTTCAAAAAAGTTACATTTTATGCATCTGATCATTGTTCCGAATATGATATCATCATCAGAGGAGTAACAAAAGATGGAAAAAAGTATTATGGAAAGAGCAGTATTGAAATATCAAGATAAAAAAAGGACCCGAAATCGGGTCCTTTTTTTATCTGTCCATTCGTATTTTCTATTGATATAAAACAGGTTTTCCGAATCCCACTTTCTCCAACTCTTTCAATTGTGTTTCGGCATCCCCTACTACAACATAATACATTTTATCAGGATGAATGTATTTTACAGCCAATTCCTTGAGTTGTTCGAGGGTTAAATTCTTAACCGCATTTTCCTCATTTCTGATGTAATCGGCCGGAAGATTATAAGTTCCCATATCTCTTAACATTCCATTCAAGGCCCAGAGCGTCTCAAAATTCCTTGCATTGGATTTTATTAATGCATCCTTTGTAAATCTAAGGTCCTCATCCGAAACCACATCTTTGTACGTTTCCATCAGATTTTTAAAAATTTCGACCGACTCAAGTGTTGCAGTTGATCGCACACTTGATGATGCTATAAAGGTACCGGGTATAAAACTTCCGTTAAAACTGCTGCGGGCACCATAGGTAAATCCTTTTTCTTCACGTAAAACTGTATTAATAAAGCTATTAAAGGATCCGCCCAGCTTGTAATTCATTACGGTGGTCAAATAGTAATCCGGGTCGGTTCTAGCAAGCCCTAAGTTGCCTATACTAATAACCGATTGTTTGGCACCCGGAACATCGATAAAATATATCTTTGATTCGCTTGGTTGCTCCGGTAAGCTATATTCAGGAAAAACAACCTCTTTTTCGGTCCACTTTTCGGCCAACTTACTTAATGATGCCATTACTTTTTGCTGGTTGATTTGTCCCGCAACGGTAAAAAAGGCTACACTCGGTGATATATTGGAATTGTAATAATCTTTTAGGTCATCAATTGTGATCGATGAAACTGTTTCTACTGTTCCCTGTCGATCGATCGATAAGATATGCCCATCCCCGTAAATAAGCTTATTGAATGCCTGACTTGCCAAAGAATTTGGATTCGCTTTTTGTCTCATCAATCCGTTCTGAATGGCTGTTTTTGCAAGTGCAAATTCTTCCTCATCCCAACGTGGCTCAAGCAAGATCTCTTCGACCAGGGCCAAAACGGCATCATAATTTCTTTCAAGCGTATTAGCACTGATAGACATTCCATCCGCTCCTGCAAATACATTGATTGACGCACCTAAATTATCAATAGCTTCTTCTAATTCAAGCGGGGTTTTGTTCTTTGTTCCTTGCGTCATCAGATTGGCCATTAAAGAAGCAGTGCCGGCTTTATCAATCTTATCGAGATAATGCCCGCCTTTTAGGATAATATTGAATTGAACCAATGGCAGTTCATTTTGCTCGATACCAAATACCTCCATGTTATTGCTAAGTTTAGCTTGCCAAACTACCGGTAAGTTTAAAGCCGGTTCAGGACCAAATGAAGGGCGAACAGAACGATCAAAAGCTGTTTTTGTTTTGATAATTTCTTCTTCGGCCTCATCCGTAATTTCAACCTGAGTGGCGTTCAAAATATTTTCTTCTACAACATCGGCTTTTACTGAGCCTTCAGCAACCATATCAACCTGTCCTTTAGGGACAAAACTAACTGCCAGGTATGGTTTGTCTTTGATGTATTTATTGTAAACCCTCAAGATATCATCTTTGGTCACTGCTTTTAACATTTCGATGTCTTTCTTAAAATAAGAAGGATCTCCAGCATATTCATTATAGGTAGCTAATTGGCGCGATTTTCCAAGAATGCTGCTCATTCCATTATAAAAGTCAGTTTCTAAACTGGCTTTGATCCTTTCCACATCACCTTCTGTAAAGCCCTCATCTTCAAACTTTTTAAATGCTTCAAAAACTGAAGATTCGACTTCACTTAAACTTACGCCCCTGTTGGCAGTTACCATTACGTTAAAGGTTCCTGCAATTTCAATAGATCTGTTTGATGCCCTCGGGCCAGAGGCTAGCTTCTTCTCTTTCTCCAATACCGTATAGAAAGGAGCTTTTTTACCCTGAGATAATAAACTTCCTAGATATGAAAGGGCATAAGAGTCAGGTGTATACTCTTCGATGGTTGGCCATACCATGCGTAATTGCGAAGCTCTGGCAAAATTATCTTCGTGATAAACTTTTTTGATTTTGTCCAATTTCACAGGTTGTGGTTTTGAATCCTCCACTTTATTTCCTGAAGGGATTTCTCCAAAATATTTCTCAACCCATTCTTTAGTTTGAGCAATATCGAAATCACCTGCTATTACAATGGTTGCATTATTTGGAACATAAAACCGACCATGGAATTCTTTTACATCCTCTACAGTAGCATTTAGCAAATCTTCCATTTCCCCTATCACGGTCCAGCTATAAGGATGACCATCAGGATATAAATTTTTTGCTGTTACCCATCCTGCATGCCCATAAGGAGCATTATCGACAGATTGTCTTTTTTCATTTTGCACCACATTCTGCTGAATGTTGAATGCTTTTTTGGTCACTGTATTGATCATGTATCCCATACGGTCAGATTCCATCCAAAGAACCATTTCCAGCGCATTTTTAGGCACAACTTCGAAGTAAGTAGTAGCATCGTTACCTGTACCACCGTTCAATGTACCACCGGCACTTTGAATCAATTTAAAGTACTCGTCTTCACCAACGTTTTCCGATTTTTGAAACATCATGTGTTCGAATAAATGGGCGAATCCGGTTCGACCGGTAACTTCACGGTTTGAACCTACATGGTACTGTACCGAAAAAGATACGATCGGATCCGAACGATCAACATGCAGTATAACGTCCAGTCCGTTACCGAGTGTGTATTTTTCGTAATCAATTGTTAATTGGTCCTTTTGCGTACTGCACGAAAACGAAATCAGTAAAAATAACGCGATCAGGACATTCATAAATTTTTTCATAATTAAAGTTATTAGGTTAATATTTGTGGTTTTAAGGTATTTCAATCTCAGAACTCAAATTTAATGATAAATTAATGCCAAAAACAACTTATAATCCTGTTTTAAAGCCATAATATACATACCATGAATTAGTTACTATTAACGAGGTGATAGATCAGGCAAATAATACACATGAATACAAACTTCTGAATTTAAAAAACAGAGGAAGATTTGCCCGGATTGAAACTTTCCAAATAAAAATATAAGAAATAAAGAATTAAAATAACGTTGGTTATTTCAAAATTCAGAAAATGAAAATACTGTTTTTGATATTGGATATTTTTTTATCTTTGCAGCTCGAAAAATGGTCGCATAGCTCAGTTGGATAGAGCAACAGCCTTCTAAGCTGTGGGTCGAAGGTTCGAATCCTTCTGCGATCACTTGAGTGTATAGAATAAAAACGCAAAGCCCTGTAAATCACAAAACTACAGGTCTTTTTTGTTTTCAGCCTTCTGCGTTTTTACCCCCTTTTCTATACCTTGCTGTTGGACTTACTATTGGACTTGAAATTTTTCAAAAAAGTCCAATAGTGATACACCTTAGATGCTGATAATCATTGCTTTATTTTGCTTGAACTTTCTAAATTAAGTTAAACATTTAAACAATTTCTGTCATGGGCCGTTGGACATCTTACAATCTGTTATTTTTCATCAAAAGAAAAAAACTTCTTAAATCAGGAAAAGCAGCATTATTTGCTAAGATTACTGTCAATAAAAGGAGTGCTGAATTCGTATTAAAATGCACTGTAAATCCTGAGCACTGGAGCAAGGAAATGGGCGCAGCTAAAGGAAATTCACAGGAAGCCAAGTTAGTTAATGAATTTATTAATTCCGTTAAATTCAGGTTTCAATCCAACATCAATAAGATGATCAGTGGAGGTATTGAGATAACTGCTGAAAATCTTAAAAATAAGTACCTTGGATTCGAACCAAAAGCTAAAACTGTTCTGGAAATTTTCCAAGAACACAATCAAAAATTAAAGGCATTGGTAGGCAATGAATTTGCTTATGGAACATATCAGAATTACCTCACTTCATACCGGCACATCAGGGATTTTATTCTTTTTAAATTTAAAAAGGATGATTTGGAAATCTCTAAGGTAAATCATGAATTCATTTCCTCTTACGCATTCTACCTCAAGAGTGAGAAAAGCTGTAATCATAATACTGCAATGAAGCAGCTTAATAACTTCAAAAAAATTACCCGTACTGCGCTTTATAGTGATTTATTGCCAAAGGATCCTTTTTTAAATTATAAACTCTCAGTGAAGAAAGTCGATCGCGATTTCTTAACAGATCATGAATTATCTAAACTTATTAATAAGAAGTTCACTATTTATAGACTTCAGGTTGTAAAGGACTGTTTCCTTTTCGCCTGTTATACCGGCCTGGCTCATGCTGACCTACAAAGACTGACTTCTGAAAATCTCATCATTGGTGTTGACAATAAACTCTGGATAAGCATAAAAAGAAAAAAAACCAATGTCCAAAGTAATATTCCACTCTTACCGGTTGCAAAAGCAATCCTGGATGAATACAAAGAACACCCAATAGTCATCGAAAAGGGGTTACTTCTACCAATTCTATCCAACCAAAAAATGAATGCATACCTGAAGGAAATTGCAGATATTTGTGGCATAACTAAAACACTTACAAGTCACATAGCCAGATATACTTTTGCAACCACAATCACACTTAATAATGATGTGCCAATTGAAAGCGTTTCAAAAATGTTAGGGCACAGTTCCCTGGAAATGACTAAAATTTATGCCAGATTACTAGATAAAAAAGTCGGAAGGGACATGGAACACATCGCTGAAAAGTACTCGTCTTAAAATTATTTTTACTTTTTAGGTGCGACAAATTTGATTTAGAGGTATAAAGTAATTTATCCTATTATCTTTTTTAGCAAAATTCTTTTGAATCACTTTTAAGCTTAAGATTTGAATTCAATTATAATTAAGGAAGAGCAGGAATTTAGAGTTTATGGAGATATCTTGCAAGGACGCCTGCAACCATTTAAACCTCAATTTAATGATCGGGATCTATTATCCGGATTAATTGAGTATGCCAATACCCGGGAAGTTGTTATAAAAGTGACTGATCTTGACTTAAACAAAGACCTTGATACCATTGAATTTTCCAAATTGGGTTATAGGGACAAAGACGATTTTTCTGCCAATATCCGATCAGGTGAAAAACCCGGGACCGCTATTATTACCATCGTTCCAATCAGTCACTACCTTCTGGGAGATAAAATGGACAATGATATCGAGCAGCCTCCCTGTTTTAAATCTAAATGCTATCTGCGTTTAATCATCGATGAATTCGAAAGAATAAAGATCAGGGCATGTAAACTTTTGAATACTCCACAAGATCCTGAACAATTAAAATTTATTGCATTAAAAAATCTCCGTACAGCGGAGTTCCTGCTTCGTGAATCTTCAGCCGTAAGTCATTTCCTGTTTGTTCCGGAAGATGATACTCAAAAACGATCCTTATACTACATAACTGTTTGCTTGAAAAAGTTCCTGATTAAATCCATCCGTTTCTATCATAAACTTTTTGATCCTTTAATTACTGAATTCTTTGAGCAATCCGAGAACCTAATTAAAAATATTGATTGTATCACTAATTCCGATTGTATTAAATATCTGTACCCCGATGAACTCGATAACAACCTGAAAGAGCAAACAGAAAATTATTTTCGATATCCGATAAATCCTAATAGAGGCAAGGACGACTTTTTAAATATTTTAAAGAGTAACCCGGCACCCATCTCAAAAATAAAGTTCAAACAAAATGGAACACCGGTTCTAAGATGGACCGGCAAAATTAATTTACTTATCACCCTATTTTATGATCTGATGGAAAATGGTCAAATTACCTCCTCCGATGGAAAACATATCAAGGAAAATTCAAACATATCCGATATGTTTAAGAACACTGATACAAATATGAAACTCGTAGAATTTTTATATGATAACTTTCTGGATAACAGTGGTCAAAGGCTATCAAAAAATACGCTTAGAACCTACCTGAATCCCAACCGTCCCGACAAAAGGTCCAAAAGGTCTCAAAACTTAAATCTGGACAAATACAAATAGTTTTTACCAACCCACTGAATTTCAAAAACATATCAAATAAAATGGTATCATGATACTATTTTATTGCTCTTGGACTTTTTTTTTCCTCTTACAATTGCTTTGATTTTCATAAGCCCTGCATGAAAATCGTGAAACACCTTGAGCTGTTCATCGAACTGTTCATCGAGCGGAGCCGAGATGAACGAGATGAACAAGATGGCCAAGATGAATCCACACCCAAGGTGAAGGGCATAACCAAAACAATTTAAATCATGGAAGTAATTACAATCGAAAGTGAAACTTTTAAAAAATTGATTAAGAGTTTAGAGGAATTAAAAACTGTTGTTTCCGAAAACTTCAATCATTCCTCAAATCCGGGAAACCTGAACAATAAAACCTGGCTAAACAAAAAAGAAGCCTGTCAAAAGCTGAGGGTATCCGAAAGAACCCTGCAGACATACCGCAATACTGGTATCATTCCATTTTCAAGGATACAGGGCAAAATCTATTACAAAGCCGAAGACTTACAAGCATTTTTTAACGACCATTATCAAAAAGGTAATTCGCATTAGTAAAACAATTTAAAAGCGTTGGCCCGGAAGAACGGCGGGGATTAGGTATGGCCTTGCGCGTAGAAGCATCGTTCTTCCTTGATTTTTTGCTTCGTTTTGTATCAAGACAAAATGAAGATTAGAATCTACCATTAATTAACAAAAAGTAAACATGGCAACCTTACCTGAATTTATATCAGGATTTCTTTCCTGCCCGCCCTGTTTGGTCTCACTATGGCAGGCGGGTGGACAAGCAAAAGAAACGTAGCGAAGCGAATTTCGGCATAGCCAAATGAACGAATAAATCGAACACTTTTTATTGCTTAAACATTATACAACATGAAACGAGCATGTTCGTTGAACGCAAACAAGGATGAAAATCTCATATGCGAGTTCCATCCGACCTATTTTATTAAAATTATTTACGGATGAAAAAACAAGATAATATCAATAAGCTTAGAACAAAACTAGCCTACTTCAAAATCCTATACCGGATATTTTGTTTTCACAATTTCCAATTAAAATTGATAGACCTGATCCTTCGTGTTTATGACAAAAAAGATGCTTTTCTCGATACCGAAATCAGCTCTAACGAACTTATCATCAATTCACTCCATCAGGACATCAGGCATCTAAAGAAAAAACTGAAGGTCAATGGCTAAACTCGATGAACCAAAATACGGTGCTTACTATTCAAAAAGAATCATTGAAGAACTGGGTATCGACGACCACTTGAATAGCATCTGGCTTTATGGTTTCTTGAACCGTAAATATCAGGATCAAATATTTTCTAAAAAAGCGTTGGCCTGAAAAAACGGCGGGGATTAGGTAGGCTTGTGTGGTGGGAGCTTCGTTTTTTCTGTCTTTTTCTTTGGTTCGTTGATACTTGCCCCGAGCATGGTCGAGGGGTTGACAAGCAAAAGAAACGTAGCGAAGCGAAGTTCGGCATAGCCAAATGAATAAAAAAACATTGATAAACCACCATCAAATAAATGAGCAAAACAAAAAACACATATGGCCATTACTACACAAAACGCATAATCAAAGAACTGGCTATTGATGACAGTCAAAATAGCATCTGGCTTTATGGTTTTATGAACCGTAAATACACACAAAATATCTTCTCTGAAGATGAGCATGGCAACATTCGGATATTGGTTTACTCATTGCATCGTCATCCAATACAGTATGATCACAACAAGGCGACGCCTTTTAAACCAAACATCAATAACAATCGCGAACAAACCTATTATATCACAAGGCTCAAGGATCCGGTTGCTGATAAAGACGGGAAAGTAAAAAAGTACCACATCCCAAAAGGAGCCGGTACTTTTCCTTTTTTCCCTCCCCTGCTGCTCGAAAAGTTTGAAAACAAAACCCCGATTAAAACCCTGGTGCTGACCGAAGGTTTCTTTAAAGCCTTCAAAGGTTGTATGCATGACATGGATGTGGTCGGATTATCTTCAATTACGCACTATCGTGATAAAAAAACCAAAACTTTGCATCCAGAAATATTAGAACTGATCACAGAATGTAAAGTTGAAAATGTCATTATTCTATACGATGGTGATTGCCTTGATATTTCTGCAAAAGCCCTTGAAAACCACGACGACCTCTACAAACGCCCCGGCGGTTTCTATTCTTCAGCTCATAACATTCAGGAGTTGCTAAAAGATTACGATTTAAACATCTATTTCTCCCATATAATAAGCGATTGCCACCCCGAACACCCAAAAGGTCTGGACGACATCATGATCGCTTTTAAGGCAGAAGAATGGAAACTGGCCAAAGATTTATCTTTATTCAGCAAACCCGGAAAGTATTTTTTCAAACTTAACATATCGCATTCAACGCATAAATTGCGAAAATACTTTCACATCAATTCCCCTGAAGAATTCTATACCTTCCACGCTGAGTTCATAAAAGATCAAAAATTTGTTTACAATGGAACTCAATACAATTGGGATGAGGAAGCCGGAAAACTGAATGTCATCATACCGGCAGCAGCGCGCGACTATTTTAGGGTAGGCGATTCATATTACGAATTTGTGGAGGTCCCAAATAAATTCCATAACCTCGAGCGTAGATTCGAACGACGCCTAAAAGGAACCATTATCGACGACCACAGCAAAAGCTTTTTAGATCATGTACCTAAATATAAATCCTTTTGCAATGTCCCCGATCACAATAACTTTCACCAGGTCACCAGCAATTGCTTTAACATCTATGCACCATTCGATCACGAGCCCGAAGAAGGGAATTGCGAATTGACATTGGATTTTATCCGGCACATCTTTGGTGAACAATTAAATCTAGGTCTTGATTACATTCAACTGTTATTTCAAAAGCCAACGCAGATCCTTCCAATACTTTGTTTAGTATCAAAGGAAAATCACACGGGTAAAACCACTTTTGCCAAATTCCTCAAAGAGATTTTTACCCAAAATGTGACCGTAGTTGGCAATGATGAACTTTCTGCCAGTTTCAATACTACTTATGCAAATAAACTCATTATTATTTCCGAAGAAACATTCCTGGATAAAAAGCAGATCATTGAGAAAATCAAGGCGCTATCTACTGCCGATAAAATTTTGATGAATGCAAAGGGAAAGGACCACATTGAAATTGATTTCTTTGGCAAGTTCATACTTCTATCCAACAATGAGGATAATTTCATTTATGCCTCTAAAAACGATATTCGTTATTGGGTCCGTAAAATCCCAATTCCTGAAAAAGTAAATGTTGACATACTCGAAGATCTCAAATTCGAAATACCGGCCTTTCTCGATTACCTCAACAAACGCAAATTAAGCACCGGGCATGAAAGCCGTATGTGGTTTCATCCCGATTTGTTAAAAACCGATGCCTTAAAAATCATTCAGGAAAACAGTCAGCCCTGGGCCGAACAGGAAATAAAATCCCGCATCACCGAATTACTCTACGACACCGGTGAAGATCATATCATGATGTCTGCTTCAATCATCAATAAAGAATTCTTTAAAGGCCGTTATAATGAAAACTATATCAGCAAAATTGTAAAAGAAAATCTGGGCATCGACAACATAAAAAATGAAGATGGTCAATATTTGGTGAGAGTTTATAAATACCCTCATCCCTATCAAACCTGGGATGAAGGCGAACCGGTTGAAAAGATGAATTATATAAAACACCGTGGCCGCCCATTCCAATTCAAACGCGAACTCTTCATCAACCCCGAAGAAGAAAAAAATATTCAATACATCCCCGATCCCGATGTCACAACGAGCTGTTCATTGAGCGCCTGCCCTGAGCGTAGTCGAAGGGAAGTCGAAACGAAGTCGAGTGTCACATCGAGCTGTTCATCGAGCGGAGCCGAGATGAAGTCGAGATGCCTTCACGAACCCAATCACCAGGAAGACCTCCCATTCTGATCTTATTCTCCCCTTTGGGGTGATCACTTGCTTACCTGTTCAAAGCGAGGCAAAGGTGGGAAACTGCTGTGTGGTTTTAATAAAAATAAAAAACTTATAGGTATTGAAAAGTATTTATATTTAGATTTCTGTCTTGTAATAATTATTCTATTTTTGTAAAATTAATTTTCAATACAATAATGTCTAACAATCATTTGCTTGAAACAGCATACGAAGAGGAATTCTATTTCCAGTGGCATATAACAAATGAATGCAATCTGCGTTGTAAACACTGTTATCATGATAATTATCTTGATGATTCCTTAAAATTGGATCAATTAATAAAAATTGGGAATCATTTATGTGATGCAGCAAAAAAATGGGGTAAGAAAGCATCATTTAGTCTTACCGGAGGAGAACCATTTACTAATCCGGAAAATCTATTCGCAATACTTGAACTCCTAGAAACACGTAATGTCGACAGGATTGACATCCTTACCAATGGATTTTTAATAGATGAAGAAATTATTAATAGGCTCAAAAAATTTAAAAAACTTAGGAGGATTCAGCTTTCACTTGAAGGGCTGAAAGAAACAAATGATAGGATACGTGGTGATGGTTCTTTTGACAAAACGATTAAAATTATAAAACTATTAAAAGATCATTCATTCACAATAAGTATAATGATGACCATTGGGAAGCATAATAAAGATGAAGTAATTCCCCTTGCAAAAGAACTTAAAGTTTTAAATGTTGATACATTTATTCTTGACCGTTTTATCCCCGAAGGCCAAAGCCAGAATAAGAAAGACTGGTTGTTATCACCTGAAGAAATTAAAAATGTATATTCAGAAGCATATAATTATTTTCAAAATTGTTTAAAACCTCGCTTCTTACTTTATAGAACGTTATTTTGTCTTTTAAATCCTGATGATCCCCATATTGGTGCAATCTGTTCTGTAGGTAATAATGCAGTGACAATTATGCCAAATGGTGATGTTTTGCCCTGTAGAAGACTACCTATTAAAATTGGAAACTTATTAGAAGAAACAATTTATAAAATTTGGTATACCTCTCCTTTACTTTGGGAAATGAGAAATCCTAAAAACTTAAAGGGTAAATGTAATAATTGTGAACATATTCCTATTTGTAGGGGGTGCAGAGCAATGGCATATGCAATAACGGATGATTATTTTGAAACCGATCCTCAATGTTGGAAATAAAAATGAAAAAATATATCCTTGTCGAAAACATTATCCTTAAATTTGATGAAGTATCAAATAGATATTACGCTTTCTGTATTTCAACTGGTGATCATTTTATTTTAACCAAAAGTGGATATTTTATTTTAGAGTTCCTTGAGATGGGCAAAGATATTAATGAAATTATTAGCTTTGTTCATAAAAATGAAAATATTGACCTTGACACATGCAAAAGAGACACATTAAATTTTATTAATAAATCTGAAAAAATTGGTATAATTTCTATTCTTAAAGAGGAGCAAAAAAATGATAAAAAAGAGCACAATTAAAGGACAATCGGTACAGAGCTACACAAAACCCGATATTACTAAGGTTGACAAAATGACTTTTATGTTTGAACCTTATAAAAGTAGTTACTCAAAAGTTGCATGCAGGCAATGTTCTTCTTGCCATGGATGCAGATAATAACAATAAGCTAAATAAATTAAAAGATTCATTAGAAGCTATTTTAATTGATTATCTGGAAAGGAAATTGCCTTTAAGAAGGATTGTTTTTCTCTCATCAATTTTAAAAATGGCCTCGCACGAATTAGATTCATTCAAAAAAGTCACTAAACGAATTATTACCGAACAAAAAACTGACGGTGGCTGGGTTGATTGCGAAGATACCGCCTGGAACATATTTTTTCTCTCCTCACAAGATAATTATTCTGTTAATAGATCAAAAGCTATTGAATGGCTTAATAGTGAACGTCCTTCAAAATTTGGATGGGGTTTTTGCAAACGCGATTACTCAAACATACCAATTACATCTCAGGTATTACTTTTAGTTCCTGAGTTAAGAAATCTCCCAGAGTTCAAATGGATATTTAATGAATGGAATAAAGATATTAACTCACCAATTAATTTGAACTATAAAGGAGCTTGGTACTTACTTTTAATGAGCACTCAGAATTTATCTCTTGATTATGAAGCATTCAATATAAAACAAACAGAAGCATATCTTATTCAGGAGCAAAGAGATGATGGAGGTTGGGGTCCATGGAAAAATCATCCAGCTATCTCAGATCCTTTTATTACTGGTTTATGTAGTTTAGCCCTTTCAAATTCATTTAAAATTACTCACACAAAAGAAATTCTAGTCAGTTTATATAAGAGCATTAAATGGTTTGAAAGTAATCAGCTTGAAAATGGATTATTCCCAACACATTATATTGAAGAAGGATCTGCATGGTGTTACTTTGGTTGGCAAATGGCATTAAATACTGTATATGAAGGATATTCATCGTAAAAATGTTTTGTTAATCGGGAAATATCCTCCCATGCAAGGTGGTATTGCTGCCAAAACATTTTGGTTATACAAGAGATTAGCCAAAAATGGGTATAATTTTCGCGTTGTCACTATTGAGATTGAAAATTATTCTGTGCCGGTAATTAAGGACGACATAAAGGTTTTCTCAGTCGACAAAGCATCCACACCATGGCATATACCCGACTCAAGCCTTTATTTTGACAGAATACTGAACAAATGTTTTGAAGCTCTGGCTAATTTTACACCTGATATAATTGAAACAAATTATTTATGGCCATTTTGCAGTGTTGCAATTCACTTATCAAAAATATTAAACAAACCTCTTCTTATAAGACATGCTGGTAGTGATATTTTAAAATTCTACACATCCAATGAATTCAGAGATATTATAAAAAGATATTTTGAGCAAGCCTCTATAATTGTTACAAATAATACCAGTATCGAGATTGTAAGTGAATTATGCAATGATAAAACAAAAATCAGATTAACAGACAGGTATATACCTGATCCTGATTATTTTCACGATCTGAAACACCCGAAACAATACGATATTTTATTCGCTGGAAAAATCAATTACTATTGGAAACATAAAGGGATCAGTTATCTTCTTGAATATATTAAGGCTTATAATCTTCATGCCCTTTTATTGTGTGATGGTAATTACATAGATGAAATTTATTCTCTCGTTGATAAGCAGAAATTGGAAAATAATATTGAAATAAAAAAATTCGTGCATCCCTATGAAATGCCAGCAATAATTAACAAGTCCAATACTGTATGGTGTTGGGATGAAGAAGGTAGTATTGATGATTTTTCAAATATTATTTGGGAAGCTTGTTATTGCAATGTTGAATGTCTAATAAATGAGAAAATAGAAAAAACTACAGACTTAAAAAAAATGAAAGAACTTTTTTCTGAGAATCTTTTGGAGTTCAAGAAAGTAGAATCAATGAGTTATTTTAACAATGAAATTAGTTTTAGTAATTCAATAAATCTTGAGGCGATAATAAAAGAGTTCAAATTATATATTGATCAGAATGTTTCAATATATAATAATATTTAAACCCATTTACTTGAAATGCAACTAGTATTAGCATAAAAATGATGATGAATATGAACTCGTGTAAGTCTATAAAGACAATGATTTAACAGAGGTTACGGGTCAAGTATTGCAAGTTTGCAGACAGAATAGCGAAAAATGAATTTGAATAACTATATTATAAAAATGAAAATATTCTAATGTGTGGCATATGTGGTATATATGGTAAAAGAAGTCCTAATAAGGTCAAATTAATGGCCGATGCTATAAAACACAGAGGACCAGACGGGGAATCTTTTGCTAATTTCCCATGGGGTTCTCTAGGTTTTCGCTGGCTTGATATTTTCGGACCGGAAACGAATCCACAACCTGCTGTTAACAATAAAAAGAATATTTCAATATTGTTTAATGGTGAAATCTATAATTTTAATGAACTCGTTCCACTAATACAGCCTAAGAAAATAGTTGACGAAGCTAATCTCATACTTGAATTATATCTTATATTTGGAGAAAAGGTCTTTGAAAAGCTTAAAGGAATGTTCGCTATTGCAATATTGAGTCCCGAAAAGCTGATTCTTGCTCGTGATTCATTTGGAATAAAACCGTTAGTATATTTCCAAAAAGGTTCAGAAATATATTTTGCTTCCGAAATAAAAGCACTATTAAGAGTTCACGAAAATGCAATTGAAATAAACAAAGATTCTCTTGCAGAAACTGCAGTTTTTGGATTTATATTTAACTTGGGAGAAACTATGTTTAAGGGAATAAAACAAGTGCTGCCTGGTTCATATATAGTATTTGAAGATGGTTTGTCAAAAACAGTAAAATACAATAATAATCCCAATTCGTTTTATAATCCTAATTCGGTCATTGATAAAAAAACGATTTCACATTTTTCTGAATTAATGAACAGTACCGCTAAATTGCATCTCTCACATTCAAAGCACGACCATGCATTATATCTATCAGGTGGCCTTGATTCAAGTTTGATGGCTTATTATTTGCAGAATAATTCAAGTAATAATATTCATTCATATACTTTGTTCGACGATTTAAATAATGAAGATCGTTTATTTGCAAATAAAGTAGCTTCAGAAATTGGCACAATTCATACTGAAATTGAAACTGGATTTGATGAAACCCTGAATCTCTTGAAGCATTATCTTTATCATTATGAGTCTCTTGTAACCAATGGTTTGTATGATGTTCTGGGAAGTGTTGCGTTTCATATTTTATCTGCAAAAATTGCAAAAAAACACAAAGTTGCATATTGTGGTGAGGGTGCTGATGAACTCTTTGGTGGTTATTACTGGTTACATGCACATCCGTTAGGTGTAGGGGATAGATTAAGAGCAAAATCGTTTAAAGTAAATAATGGAAGTACACAAATTCATGATTACATCATGCAGCATTTTCCTGACGATGATACTAAGAAACTGGAAATGCAAAAAGAGATTTTTGATTTTCTTAATGGCCCCGGTCTTACTAATTGCCATCTTTGGAGCGTTGATAGGTCAAGTTCTGCTTTTTCTTTCGAAGCACGTCCTTTCTATTTGTACAACGATATTGCTGAGTGGGCTTTAACTTTCTCAATTAATAATAAAGTCACTGAAAGCAAGGAAACTAAATTAATCATGAAACAATACGCTTCATCAAGACTTAGTCCTTTGTTTCAGGATATTTCAAAAAGAAAAAAAATAGCAATGTCAGCAGCTTTAAATAACTCATTGAGGATGCTTATTGAACATTCAACTAGGAGATTTCAATCATCGAATAAGAAAGATTTACCACATTATGACTTCTCAACTTATCTTAATACAGATCTTGATAAATTTATGTTTGACAACTTTTATAAAATGTTTGTTATTAATAGGGGGGATTTTTCAATAGATTAAGAAAGTAATAGGTTGATAAAACAATAATAATAAAATATATGATAAGCCCCATAAATTATTTATTCGATTAATAAAGGATTGCATATTCTGATAAGCAATTGATTTAATTTAATTATTATAATATGAATAGAATTGAAAAATATACAACAGAAGTTATGCTAAATTGGCTGACTGAACATTTTAAATATAGAGGTTATGATACAGAGCATTATTCAGAGCGTTTTCTGCCAGCCAGAGTTCCACTATATTGCAGAATGGAAGGTAATCTTGAATGGTCCAAGATTCCAGGTATCGGAAATGCTAAATTAAAGGAATTTCTAAGTAAGATCCCGGATTCTAATTGGATAGAAAATGCTACTATTAACAAATCTGATGATGGTAATAGCATTAATGTTACTTATGAGCAAAACAGTATTATAGTCTCTCTTAAAGACAAAAGATTATTTATCAAAAAAAACCAATTAAATCTATATGAATTTGTTGTGGAGGAGGAGGGTGATGAAATTGATTTTTATGATGAGATAGTTGTTGAAATAACAACAGATAAGTATATATTAAAAGATGACTTTTTCCCTTTACTAGCAATAGGTAGAAAAAAAATTCCTGAAGCCTCACCTGTGAGATTTTACAAACACTATTTCCCGAAAGCAAGAATATATTATTCCTTTCCACAATATGTCGAAGAAAATGATGGATTTAAAGAATTTAAGGAAGTTTGCCTTGAAAGAGGTATAGGCTTACTTAAAACATCAGAAACAAAAATTGAAGAAGTGTGTAAATCTGTCTCGTTGTTTGATGAGATATGTAGTAATCTTTATGAAAAAAAGAATTCTCGAAAAAGTATTGAAACAATTATTGGAAATTATTTTGAAGATAATCTAGATCAGCTTGTTTTCTACCCTGAACCAGATTATAAAAGAAGAGCCATAGTCAGAAGATTAACGGAGGATAATCGAATTAGTTTACTGTTGTTAAAAAAACTACAAAACCCCAAAAATATTCAATACAAAGACAAACTTAAGAAATTAACATCTGACTATTTATTAAAAGAAACTAGAGATGATTTCAATATCGCATCTGAATATGTTAAGGAACTATGGACTGAATATCTTGGAATGGAATATCCAAATCCAGATATTCAAATAAAATTTGAAGAAATCTTTCAAAAAGATAAAGGTTATAGAGAACATTTCGTCCATCAATTTCAGGTGTTCTTATTAGGATCATATATTATTGATAAATTATATGAATCAAGAAATGAAATCTTAGAATCATTTAAAAAATCATATGGAGTTCCAATAGAAATTGGTTGGTTAGCTGCTTCAACTTATCATGATTTTAACTATAGTACACAAAAATATCAGACTTGGCTTATTGAATACTTGACAGAAGTGTTGAGGTTTGAAAATGAAGAAGTAAAAGGGGAACTAAGCAAGTTGAATCTTGATACGGCAATTGTTCGAGAAAGTTTTCTTTTAACTTCAGAAAAACTAATTAATATTATCTGTAAAAAATATATTGAAGTAAATAGCTCAATAAAGCAAAAGATCAATTTATTTCTTTATGAAACAATAGTAAGAAAAAAGAATCATGGGCTTCTGAGTAGTTTAACATTGATGAAAATATTTAATACTACGAAGAATAGAAAATTAATTTCTGAGAAAGGAATTGAACAAGCAGCCTTGGCTATTGCTTTGCACGATGAAAAAATGTGGGAATTCTTTTGTGGATGTAAAGGGTACTTACTTGAAGAAAAAAATTGCGAAAAAGGATGTTCCATAAAACACAATTGCTCCCCTTGGGATAAAGATCTTATGGAATGTGGAATATTAAGAACAATTAGCTTTGAAACCGATCCTTTAATATACCTACTAATCCTATGTGACTCTGTTCAAGATGAAGGAAGAGTTGAAGAGCAATCAGAATTTATTAAATCTCATATAAAGGACGTAGAAGTTACTATTGATAAAAAAGTTGTAATCACCTTAGTTTCTGGTGATTCTAATTCTCACAGAATTAAACAAACAGAATTTAGCAGGGTTGAACAATTTCTCGATGATGGAGGTTTTGAAATAGTGCTCAAACCAAATAAACCAAGTTATGGTAAGGAGAAAAAAATTATTTTTTAAGAATAGTAAATAATATAATTTTTTTCAGCAGAAAAGATACTTGAATCCTTAAATTGTAAAATTCATTATACCATTTTTCTAATAGATATTTTTAGCATTTGATAAAATATATCATAACATTGCATCTTAGAGCCGAAATATTCAATCTCTAATACATCATAATGTTCCTCAATTCTATCTGAAGGGAATTACGGCAAAGAATGGGAAAGATTTTGCCCTGAATCATATTCCTATGTGAGTACTGCAAATACTCTAGTTTCTCCTTTGAGTAAGGGCGAGTCTTTAGATTTTACTGTAATAAATTCATTTTTAGTTATTTATTTCAATCGCTAACTTTTTTCTCACAAATCAGGATCAAAATTCAGGGCTTGTAAGGAATTACATTCAACCCTTCGAGGATATCCCAATTTCATTATGTGGAGTTGAAGGAAATCTCATATAAGGAGTCTAATCAGCCTTGTAATTGTAAATTTCCCAACAGCCAAAAAGTGCGTGCATTCTGTTCATATTAAATATATATTATTAATAATCAAATAAATATAACGAACACATTAAACGAACATAGTTCAAATCAGAGCTTTCAATGTTCACCTGCTGTTCGATCCAAAACATGCTTTACGAAAATATGTGTGCGTAATCCTTCACGCTATAACAAGTACAATATCAGCATTATACACAAATCGCACACAAACCACCCCCTTTAAAATCATTATATTCTTCAATTTTTAGTGTAAACCTATATCAGGACGTTACAACTTAAACTCGCAGGGGTGGGTCTTAATCCTAAATTAACTTTACTTTCTTGTTCCATTTTACACTTTTTTGTGTAAACCTATATCAGGACAAGACATCTCCCCTCCCTAAAATAGGGAGGGGTCAGGGGTGGGTTACGTTATTAAATTCTTTCCTTTTCCCTAGATTGCATATTCAAACTATTTCCATATATTTGATTTGAATAAAAGCAAAGTGCTATTTTTTAATAATTAATTCAACTAAAAATGCTCCCCCCTCTGTTTTTATTCATTTGAGAACGATTGAATTGGATGTTGGATTAATTGATTTCATTACAAATTGGATACAATGAATCAATGTACTAACAGTTTATATTTATTGGGTTATTCCAAAAAAAACATTAAGTATGCCAACAATATTTGATAACATTGATGCAGTACTAGCAGATGATCTAAGGGAAACCTTAGCCAAATCATACCGATCTGATTTTTGTGTTGGATATTTCAATTTAAGGGGTTGGAAAAACGTTTCAGCTTTTATTGATAAATATACAGGCAAAGATGAAAACTATTGCCGTTTAATTGTTGGTATGCAACGTTCTTCCGAAGACCTATTAAAACAAATTTTGTCTAACCAAAAACCAGGGCTTGTTGACCAAGCGCAAGTTGTTGCTCTAAAGAAACGTATGGCAAAGGAGTTCAGAGATCAACTAATGTTTGGTATTCCTAAAGCTGGTGATGAAATAACTTTAAGGCAGCTCTCAACTCAATTAAAAAATCAAAAAGTTAAAGTTAAACTCTATTTGAGTCATCCACTTCACGCAAAACTTTATTTAGGATTTAGGTATGATAAAAAGGCACCAACTATCGGATATGTTGGAAGCAGCAATCTTACAATGGCCGGTCTTGAAAAGCAAGGAGAATTAAATGTTGATGTTATTGAGCAAGATGCTGCAAAGAAGTTGGCAGATTGGTTCGAGGACCGTTGGAACGATAGATTTGCAATTGAAATTTCAGCCGAGCTAATTGAAATTATTGATGAAAGCTGGGCGGGAGAAAAGATCATTTTACCATATTATATATATCTTAAAATAGCCTATCACTTATCTCAAGAGGCTCAAACAGGTGAAGATACTTATGAAATTCCAAAAGAATTTGAACATCTTTTAACATTCCAAAAAAAAGCAGTAACCTTAGCTGCTCAGCATTTAAAAAACAGAAATGGTGTAATCATTGGGGATGTAGTTGGCCTTGGTAAAACCATGACAGCTTCTGCTTTAGCAAAACTTTTTGAAGAAACTTTTATTTTAGAAACATTAATAATTTGTCCTAAGAACCTTGTTGAAATGTGGAAAGACTATAAACACAATTATAGGCTGCGGGCAGATGTCGTTAGTATCTCTAGGATAAACGAAGCATGGCTTGAAAGAGAAAGGAGATATCGACTGATAATAATCGATGAAAGTCATAATTTGAGGAATAAGGAGGGTAAACGCTACGGTTTGTTAAAGGATTACATCAACAGGAATGAACCTAAAGTGATCATGTTAACAGCCACCCCCTACAATAAAACTTATTTCGATCTTTCCAATCAGTTACGCCTTTTTGTCCCAGAAGACTTAGATTTAGGGATTGGCCCAGAGCGTTACCTTGAGTCAATTGGAGGCCAGCATGAATATGTGGCTGAACACCAAACAAGCCCATTTAGTATTGCAGCTTTCGAGAAAAGCAACTTTTCAGACGACTGGCGTGATTTACTCAAAATGTTCATGGTAAGAAGAACTCGTTCTTTTATCCGTGATAATTATGCTGAAACAGACCTATCTAATAATAGAAAATATTTAACATTTGATGATGGAAGTAAATTTTATTTTCCTGAGCGGATTCCTAAAAAAATTGAATATGATTTCAATGCAGATGACAAAGAAGATATTTATGCCAGGTTATTTTCACCAAATATTGTTAATACAATAAATAAAATGTCATTACCAAGGTATGGGCTTGGAAATTATATTGATGAATCAGAATTACCAAATGCATCTAGTTCAGAACAAACTCAACTTGAAAATCTAACGCGAGCTGGAAAAAGATTGATGGGATTTTGCCGCACTAATTTATTTAAAAGACTTGAAAGCTGCTGATATTCTTTTCTCCTGTCTCTTGCACGACATGCTATGCGTAATTATGTTTATGTATATGCCATCGAAAACAATCTTACACTCCCTATTGGATCTCAAGAAACCCAATTAATGGATGAGTTTATTGAAGAACATGACGAGGATCTTGACGAATTGGGATTGATTAGAATTCACAACGATATAGACGAATATAAGAATGGAGCTGCTAATATTTATAAAATAATGGCAGCACATCCCCGAAAATATAAATGGATTGCATCAAAGTTCTTTAAATCATCTTTGAAAATTAAATTGAAAAAAGATGCTCAACTCATCATGGACATTTTAGAAAAGGGAAAAGACTGGGATGCAACAATGGATAAACAAATTGATTCATTCGAACATCTATGTAAAATTGAACATAAAGGAGAAAAGATTTTACTGTTCACTCAGTTCGCTGACACTGCAAGATATCTTGAAAAGGAGCTTAGAAGACGTGGATTAAAAGATTTATTATGTGTAACAGGAAACACAGAAAACCCAACCGAAGCAGCTCATCGTTTTAGTCCAAAAAGCAATGAATCGAAACTTAAAAAAGATGAGGTGAGGGTGTTGATTACAACAGATGTTTTAAGTGAAGGTCAAAATCTTCAGGATGCACATATCATTGTGAATTTTGACCTTCCCTGGGCTTTGATTCGCTTAATTCAAAGAGCGGGTCGTGTGGATCGAATTGGTCAACAATCCGAAGTGATTTATTGTTATTCCTTCCTTCCAACTGATGGGGTTGAAAATATCATCAGATTACGTCATAGGTTACAACAAAGAATTAAAGAAAATTCAGAGGTTGTTGGTTCAGACGAAGTATTTTTTGATGGTGATCCAGTGAATATTCGTGATTTATATAATGAAAAAGCTGGCATTTTAGATGAGGATGATTCAGATGATGATGTAGATTTAACCTCAAAGGCATTTGAAATTTGGAATCAAGCCACTAAAGCAAATCCTGAGTTACGAAAAACAATTATTAATCTACCCAATGTAATTTATTCCACAAAACCCAAGCCTGATGAAGCAATACATAACGGCGTAATTACTTACCACAAAACAGCAGCAGGTACAGATGTATTAACATGGTTGGATGAACATAAAAACATTCGTTCGAGAAGTCAAAATAGGATTTTAAAAATACTGGAGTGCTCACTGGATACTCCTGCTCTTGAAAAATTAGAAGATCACCACTTGTTAGTAGCACGAGCTGTAGAAATTGCTCAACAAGCGCAAAAATCTACAGGTGGTCATCTTGGTAAAAAAAGCAGTGTTCGATACAAAACCTACATGCGTTTACATCGATATTATGAAGAAAGCAAAAATACCTTGTTCGAAAACGATAATTTGAAAAAGGCTATCGATGACATTTATAAATATCCAATGCAGGAAAGCAGCAAAACCTTATTAAACAGAAGACTGCGTTTGGGCATTTCTGAACAGGACTTATCTCAAGTAGCAATCATATTAAGAAATGAAGGACGACTTTGTATCATCGACGACCATAATTCATCACAGTTAAATGCACCACAGGTGATATGTTCTATGGGTTTAAAAGAAGAAATTTAGAATATGGTATCAATTAATAGAAAGAACTTCAATCGCTACATCCGGCAATTTGAATTCGACCAATTATTCAATCAATTAGGTTGGAATTATGTTGACAATAGTTTTCCGAAAAAAGCAGCCGATCAAACCTTTAATTTTCAGCAAATTGCTGAAAAAGCTGGATTTGCTATTTTAATTTGCAAACCCAATTCTGTGGGGCATATTCCCGATGCACAGACCAGAAAGCGCATTCATACCGAAATCACAAAGTTGCATCATGAGCACCTGATTATTTTTGTTGACGAAAGGAAATCATGCCAACAATGGGAACTATTGATAAGAGAACCCAATAAACCTACTCGAACAATCAGTCATAAGTGGATCAATACTCAAGCTCCCGAATTGCTTTATCAAAAACTTTCAGGTGCATTTTTTAGTATTGAGGAAGATGAAAAAGGGGAATTAACGATTGTGGATGTAGTTCAGCGCCTAAGAGAAAATTTTGGAGCCAATGCCGAAAAAGTCACCAAAAAATTCTATACCGAATTTAAAAATCAGCATAAGTCCTTTATGGATTTTATAGAAGGGATTGATGATCATATAAAAAGTAAGGAGAATAAAAACAAGCAGTGGTACACCTCTTTGATGTTAAACCGCTTGATGTTCTGCTATTTTATACAGAAGAAGGGATTCTTAGATCAGGATAAAAACTACTTAAAGAATAAGCTGGCAGCATGTTCTACACTTAACGGAAAAGGCAATTTTTATAATTTTTATCGTAATTTTTTACTGGAACTCTTTCATGATGGATTAGGCAAACCAGAAAGAGAAAGAAACATTAAATGCGTCATTGAATTAGGAAAAATCCCTTACCTCAACGGTGGTTTATTTGATGTGCATGAATTAGAACGACAATTCGACGCTATCCATATTGATGATGAAGCTTTCAAAGGAATTTTTGATTTTTTCGATAAATGGGAATGGCATCTCGACACCCGCGACCATGCCGCAGGAAACACAATTAATCCGGATGTGATTGGATATATATTTGAAAAGTATATCAATGAAAGGGCTGCTATGGGTGCCTATTATACCAAGGAAGATATCACCGATTATATCGGCAAAAACACCATCATTCCTTTTCTTTTTGATGAAACAAAACGGAATTATAACAATGCTTTTAAATCTAACGGAACACTAAGCGGAGCCGAAGTGTGGGATATGCTTAAACATAGTGGCGCCACCTATATCTATGAAGCTGTAAAAAAAGGCATTCCGACTGAAGGGGGTTTATTTGACGACTTGCCTCATGAGGTAAAAGCCGGATTTATCCCTGAAATGGAACTAGAAATTGTTGAAGAAAAGACTTCGCCACACTTATGGGAACTTCGCCAGGCATGGAACCAAAAAGCTCCTGAAGAGATAGCGTTACCTACTGAAATATATCGCGAACTTATTGAACGCCGTAAACGCTACGCCGATCTGAAACAAAAAATCGAAAAGGGCGAAATAACAGAGATTAACGATTTTATTACTTATAACCTCAACATACGCCAGTTTACACAGGATTTAATTGAAACTTCGGAAGATGCTGAATTTATCCGCCACTTTTATAAGGCCATACAAAAAATTACTATCCTTGATCCTACATGTGGTTCCGGAGCTTTTTTGTTTGCAGCTTTAAATATCCTGGAACCTCTTTACGAAACTTGCATCAAGCGTATGGAAGAGTTTGTGGAAGAGGCTCCGGGTAAGCATAAGTTTTTTGAAGATACACTGGCCGATATCAATTCGGCACACCACCACAATCTGCAATACTTTATTTACAAAAATATCATCCTGAACAATCTTTACGGAGTTGATATTATGAAGGAGGCAGTTGAAATTGCCAAACTTAGGCTATTTCTGAAACTGGTTGGAACAGTGGATGTGGATCCTAAAAAGGATAATTTTGGATTGGAACCCTTGCCTGATATCGATTTTAATATTCGAGCTGGCAATACTTTGGTAGGATTTACCACCGAAAAAGAACTATTTGAAACCATTGTAAAAAAGGATGCATTGTTTGCTCAGGATAAGCTGGACTTTTTTAACGAAGAATCGCGACTAACGGCCCAATTATTTGAACGTTTTCAAGATACTCAATTAATTAATGATGGAGGAACAGGCAATTTCAGAAAAGCAAAGAAGGCATTAAGCGAGAAGCTTGCCTCTCTCAACGAAAACCTAAACGAATACCTGGCAACCAATTATGGAATTGACAAATCTTTAAATAGACAGATAGATATTGATGTGACTAATGATGATGGTAAAAACGAAAAAAAGAAAGTGAACCAGTACCTAAATTGGCTCGAAACTCACCAGCCTTTTCATTGGTTTGCTGAGTTTTATCAAATTGTGGCAGGAAATGGTGGGTTTAATTGTATTATTGGAAATCCTCCTTATGTTGAGTATAGTTCAATTAGAAATAATTATTCCCTTCAAAATCTCAATACAATCAGTTGTGGCAATCTATATGCAATGGTTATAGAGCAGTCCATAAAATTAAATTCTATTAAAGGTTGTTTAGGAATGATCTTACCTATAAGCTTGACCTGCACAAAAAGAATGGAAGCACTTCAAGATTTAATTATAGAAAATTTTGATTTAAATCTTAACAGTAGCTTTGCTGAAAGACCATCTAAACTCTTTTCAGGTGCGGAAACCCTAGTAACTATTTCAATTAATATTAGGAAAAGTAAGGAAAATGAAAAGTATTCGACAAATCTAATTAAATGGAAATCTGAATGTAGAAATACCCTATTTGAAACATTATCTTACGTGAAAAACAATGAAAAAATACGACACTATCTGCTTCCAAAATTCATTAGTAACCTTGAAATATCAATAGTTGAGAAGTTCTTTTTTAATAACAATAAATTAGGAAAACTTCATATAATTAATAAAACAAAGCCAAAACTATATTATAGATATGCAGGCGGCAGATATTGGAAAGTTTTCACAGATTTTCAACCAATTTTTACTTCTAACGGTGATAAAAGTGTGTCTCACAGCGAAAGGTATTTGTACTTTGAAAGCAAAGAAATACGAAATCTAAGTATAATATCTCTTAGTGCAAATTTATTCTATTGGTATTTTGTTATTTCAACAGATGGACGGAATCTAAATCCATTTGACTTAAATGAGTATCCAATACCAGTTTCTCTGCCAAACGAGAAAGATTCATTAGAAATAGTAAACGAGTTAATGGAAGACTATAAGCTTAATAAGAAGGTTAAAAGGAAAGCAACTAAAAAAAGTGGAGAAGTTGAATATGAAGAAATTTATCCTCGTAGATCAAAACAATTCATTGACCAAATAGACACTGTGTTAGCTCAACACTATTGTTTTACAGAAGAAGAGTTGGACTTTATAATTAATTATGACATAAAGTACCGCATGGGCAAGACTTTGTTTGGTGAGGAGGATAATGATGAGGAGGAGGAATAAAAGAGAAACGCTCCTTGCGGAGCGTCGGACTGAAGATACTATCTCCAGCGATGTTTGTGCTACAAATATAATACAATTAAAACTAATAATGCAAGAAATATGACAAAAAAAGAACGAGTTATAGTTTTTGTAGATGGTTTCAATCTTTATTTTGGTATGGTTGATGCAGGATTTACAAATAGTAAATGGCTTAATATAGACGCATTAATTAGAAATCTAATTCAACCTAATCAAGAATTGATAGCAATAAAATATTTTACTAGCAGAGTTAGCAATGATCCTGATAAACAAAAGAGACAAACAACTTATTTAGAGGCATTGGAATCGGTGGGTATTAAAATATATTATGGTCATTATCAACGAGATACCATTAAATGTCATCGTTGTGATAACATATGGGCCTCTTATAATGAAAAAATGACAGATGTTAATATTGCTACTCAAATGATAATTGATGCTTATCAGGATAAATATGACATGGCAATGTTAATATCCGGAGATAGTGATCTCGTTCCACCAATAAAGGAAATTCACGAAAATTTTCATAATAAACGGGTATTTGTAGCATTCCCGCCAAAAAGAAGTAATAGTTCTGTTAGTATAGTAGCAAAAGGTTCTATAACGATAGGTCGTAAGAAATTAGCTGATAGTCAATTTGCTGAAGAAGTCACAAAAAAGGATGGATATATTCTCAAGAAACCTAACGATTGGTAATAAATGGAATATATAGGTAATAAAGATATTCTGAAACAAAACAAAATAGCATTTCTCTGTTCTCAGAAATGCCCTGCAGAAGTTATTCTCAGAAGCTATGATTGGGCAAAAGAACAACGAGAACAGGGAAATTGCATCATCTGTGGTAATCACTCACAAATAGAAAAAGATGTTTTTCAAATATTACTCAAAGGCAAACAGCCACTAATATTGGTGCTTGCCAGAGCCATAAAAAAACGGTGGGAACCTGAGTACCTTAAAGCAATTGTAGAAGATCGTTTGCTCATAATCTCTCCATTCACCAATAACGAAAAAAGAATTACCCGCGATAAGGCTGAAATCAGAAACAAATTGATTGTTGAGGTTGCCGATAAAATCATTGTTGGCAGCATAACAAAAGGAGGGCAATTGGAGCAAATTTTCAAACAAACTAATAAGAGAATCGAAAATATTTAATTGAGTAGTTATGGATAGTAAACTAAATTTTTTAACAAAAGAACTAGTTGTTAGCGCTGCCAATATTATTGATAAAACTGGAATCCCAGGAAAAAGAAGTGGCAA
>JAHIVC010000065.1 GCA_018816945.1 Bacteroidota bacterium
GGTTCACTAAGTGCTCAAAGAAATAATACAGGAAACCTTCAATTACCCTCGTTGTGTTCGTTGTGCCTTCTTAGTGTTCGTTGTGTCCAAATATTTTCAGGGTCACAAAGATCACGAAGGGTTCACTAAGTGCTCAAAGAAATAATACAGGAAACCTTCAATTACCCTCGTTGTGTTCGTTGTGCCTTCTTAGTGTTCGTTGTGTCCAAATATTTTCAGGGTCACAAAGATCACGAAGCTTGCACAAAGTGCTCAAAGAAATAATACAGGAAACCTTCAATTACCCTCGTTGTGTCCTCAACCCTTTACCTGGTATTTCAATTTTTTTTATCCTCGCTATTCACGAATCGATCTTACCTTTGCTACATGAAACGCATCGCCATCTTTGCCTCCGGTAGCGGCACCAATATGCAGCGCATCACGGAATATTTTGCCGGAAATCCCGGCGTGGACATTAGCTTGCTTGTGTGCAACAAGGCCGGTGCCGGTGTCATCGACAGGGCAAAACAGCTTGGCATCCCCCACAAACTGATCGACCGCCAGTCTTTTTACGGATCCGCTGCACTCAGCGAAGAACTCATCTCGCTACAGATTGACCTCATCGTGCTGGCCGGATTTCTCTGGCTCATCCCCGACCCCCTGCTGAAGGCCTTTCCCGACCGCATCCTCAACATCCACCCTGCCCTCCTGCCCAAATACGGCGGCAAAGGCATGTATGGCATGAAGGTGCATGAAGCCGTAATCGCTGCCCGGGAAACAACATCGGGCATCACCATCCACCTTGTCAATGCGCACTACGACGAAGGCACCATACTGTTTCAGGAAAACTTTGCCCTTGCCGGTGACGAAACCCCCGAATCGCTGGCCACCCGCATCCATGCCCTCGAATACCAACACTTTCCCCTTGTCATCGAGAAATACCTTTTTGGGTTAACGGTTTAACGAATTAACGGGTTCATGTGGTGCGGTGAAATTCAAAAATTCAAACTCCGCCCGAAGGGACTTCTCGCGGAAATTCAAAAATTCAATAATTTTGAGTCTTTGCCTAAGGACTTATGCCGATACCGCGACTCTTGTAGCATGGTGCTGGTAATTCCCTTTAAATCGTTGAGTCGTTGAATCCTTGAACCGACCGAAGGGAGCTCAGCGTAGCTAATCTTCTCCCCTGTTTTTTTTTCGTTAACAAAAAAATAACGCCCAAAAAATTTGCGTTTTACAAAAGCATGAGTAAATTTGCTACTCGAAAACACAACCAACAGCAATGGCGACATTGCCAATTGGCATAACCAACGCGCGCACCATCATGCTTGAAGCCCTGATTACTTCCAAGACACGGATTAAACTGATGTTGAAATTCTTTCTCAACACCAGCGCCCGTGGCTATCTGCGGGGGCTCGAAACAGAGTTCGGCGAAAGCACCAATGCCATCCGCCTCGAGCTGAACCGCTTCGAACAGGCCGGACTGCTCACCAGCAGCACCGACGGCATGCGCAAAATGTTCCAGGCCAACACCAGTCACCCCCTCTTTGCCGATATCAACAGCCTCGTGCGCAAATACGTGGGCATGGACGAGCTCATCGAACGCGTCCTCAACCAGCTGGGGCAGCTCCACGAGGTCTTCCTCATGGGCGACTTAGCCCTCGGCCTCGACAGCGACGAGATGAACCTCCTCATCATCGGTGACGACATCGACATCGACTACCTGCAACAGCTCTGCACCAAAGCACAGAAAATGATCGCCCGCAAAATTGGTTACCTGGTTTTCACCCCGGAAGAATTCAGCCAGCAAGAACCCAAAATCAACAAAGAACGTCTCCTGCTGGTCTGGCAAAAAGAAGACTGAGCCCGTAAAACGCTCGTCTCCTCAAGGCACACTGCTTCAGTTCCTTACAAAAATGTAATGGGACTTAGAAGGCGAAAGCGCGTCCCGAAGGGACGCTTAATTCAAAATTTCTAATTCCGAATTCAAAATTGAAGCCTACAATAAATTAGACAATCCTGCTATAAATTATTCAAAATTCCTGATTCAAAATTATCTTACAAAACCCCAATTCGGAATTCCTTCGGTCCCGAGAGGAGGCACGACGATTCGGGGCTATAGTCCCGAGAGCGCAGCGATTCGGGATTGAATCTTGAATCTTGAATTTTGAATCTTGAATCTCGAATCTTGAATTTCAAATCTCCCCCATGAAATATTCTTCTTTTGAGGAACTTCCAATTTGGCAAAAAGCCCGAACCCTGTCAAAGTTCGTCTTTGAGATCACGTCTGAAGAACCATTCAACAAAGATTTTCGCTTTCGTGATCAAATAAGATCTTCGGCGGGATCAATAGCTGATAATGTTGCTGAGGGCTTCGAACGCAGCGGCAACAAAGAATTCATCCAATTTCTCTATATAGCAAAAGGATCTTGTGGCGAAACCCGTTCGCAATGCTACAGAGCATTTGATAACAATTACATTACAGAAGAAAAGTTAAGTGAGATGATAAATCAAACAAAAGAAATATCATCAGAAATATCAAACTTTATACAATACCTTAAGAAATCAGGGCTTAAAGGAAGCAAATACATCTGATTACAAAATTCAAAATTCAATTTTCTGCTCGGTTGATCACCTCGCAGAAATTCAAAGATTCCGCTTTTCCTAAGAAAGACCCAACCCATGTTAATCCCAAAATCCAAATTCTTGAATCTTCGAATCCTTCAGTCCCGAGAGCGCAGCGATTCGGGATTGAATCTTCGAATCTTTGAATCTTTGAATTCTTGAATCTTGAATCAAAAAACATTTTACCCATGAAAAATATCGCCGTCATAGGCCTCGGCTACGTCGGCCTTCCCCTCGCAGTTGAATTTGCAAAAAAACGCCCTGTCGTTGGCTTCGATATCAAGCCGCAACGCATCAAAGAATTGAACGAAGGACACGATCCCACGCTGGAAGTCTCTGACGAAGACCTGAAGTCCGTCCACATCACCTTATCTCCCTCAGACGCTCAGACACTCAGTCACCCTGTCAGCAACAAAGGCCTCCAAATAACGAACCAGCTCGACGACATCCGGGATTGCCAAATCTACATCATCGCCGTCCCAACCCCCACCGACAAGAACAACCGTCCCGACCTCACACCCCTCGTGAAGGCCTCCGAGACCGTGGGCAAGGTGCTCAAGGATGGCGACATCGTGATCTACGAGAGCACCGTCTATCCCGGCGCTACCGAAGAAGACTGCGTGCCGGTGCTCGAGAGCGTCTCAGGAAAGAAGATGAACGAACATTTCTTCGTGGGCTACAGCCCCGAACGCATCAACCCGGGCGACAAGGTACACACCCTCACCACCATCAAGAAGGTCACAAGCGGCAGCACACCCGCGATAGGAGAGGAGGTCGACGCCCTCTACAAAGAGATCATCGTAGCCGGAACGCACTTAGCGCCCAGCATCAAGGTAGCCGAAGCCGCCAAGGTGATCGAGAACTCACAACGCGACATCAACATCGCTTTCGTGAACGAACTGAGCAAGATTTTTCACAAAATGGGCATCGACACCTTAGAAGTGCTCGAAGCCGCCGGAACCAAATGGAACTTCCTGCCCTTCCGTCCGGGTTTGGTAGGTGGCCACTGCATCGGTGTTGACCCATACTACCTCGCCCAAAAAGCGCAGGAAGTTGGCTACCATCCCGAAATCATCTTGGCCGGACGCCGCCTCAACGACGGCATGGGCGCCTATGTGGCAGGCGAAGTGGTGAAGCTGCTGCTCAAAGCCGGCAAACCGGTGAAGGGCGCCAAAGCCCTCATGCTGGGCATCACCTTCAAGGAAAACTGCCCCGACATTAGAAATACAAGAGCAATTGATATTTATAACGAACTACTTTCCTTTGGGATGGAGGTAGATGTTTATGACCCTTGGGCTGACATTCATGAAGTTCGTCATGAATATGGAATTAACATCTTGTCTGAATATCCAAAAGAAAGCGGATACGGAGCAATTGTGCTTGCGGTAGCGCACAATGAATTTCAACAAATAGACATGCTTGGTCATAAGGATCAGGGTACCATCATATATGATGTGAAGGGAATCCTACCGAAGGAAGTTGTAGACGCAAGACTTTAGTAGGAGAACAGATTACAGTGAACAGATTACAGTGAACAGTGTACAGTGAGCAGCGAACGGTGAACGGCGAACAGTTACTTTGCTGACCAACAATTATCGAAATGGTTGAATCAGGAAGCGTTTTACAGGAAAAGAGTTTTGAGTTTGCAATAAGCATCATACAAACGTACAAACGACTTGTTGAAACGCATAAAGAATTTGTGCTAAGTAAACAATTGTTAAAAGCTGGTACTGCTATCGGAGCCCTCATACGAGAAGGTGCTTACGCCCAGTCAAAAGCTGACTTTGTTTCAAAACTGTCTATCGCGTTAAAAGAGGCCAATGAAACAGAATATTGGCTACTCCTTCTGAAACAATCAGACTACCTAGATGAATCAAAGGCAACTGAACTCATCGATAAAAATAAAAGCTTAATTAGAATGCTCATCTCATCAATTAAAACCGCAAAAAGCAATCTTAATAAGTGAACAATGAACAAAGAACAGTGAACAACGGATAATGTCAAAAATGAAACTTGTCCAACTGATCACTTTCAAAATTTTACAAATCACTATACACTAATCACTGCAAACCATTCTCTGTTCATCGTACACTGTACACTAAACGACCCCTGGGCAGATCCAAAAGAAGTGAAACATGAATACGGACTGGATATCCTCACCGATTACCCGAGCCAAAACGGCTACGGAGCGATAATACTGGCTGTTGCGCACAACGAGTTTCAGAAAATAGACATGTCCGCACATAAGAACGATGGAACAATCATCTACGATGTAAAAGGCATTCTACCGAAGGATGTTGTGAGTGCGAGACTCTAAAATTCAAAATTTAATATTCCGAATTCAAGATTCCAAATCTTCAATAAAAAGGTGCAGCCCCCTATGTACTGTAACAATCCTAATCTTGAATTTTGAATCTCTTTAGTCCCGAGAGCGCAGCGATTCGGGAAGGAATTTTGAATCAAAAACAACTTACTATTTTTTACAACAAGCCCAATCTTTGAATCTTGAATCTTTGAATCTCGAATATCAAACCATGACGCACAAACATATAACAAACATCGCCTGTATCGGAGCCGGATACGTCGGAGGCCCCACCATGGCCGTGATTGCACAAAAATGCCCCGAAATAAAAGTTACTGTGATTGACATCAACCCACAACGCATTGCCGACTGGAATGATGAAAACCTGGATAAGCTTCCGATCTATGAGCCGGGCTTAAAAGAAGTAGTCGCCGTAGCCCGTGGCAGAAACCTGTTTTTTTCTACAGACGTGGACAGCGCCATCCAAGAAGCCCAGATGATCTTCATTTCCGTGAACACCCCCACCAAAACCTACGGCAAGGGCAAAGGCATGGCTGCTGACCTAAAATACGTGGAGCTCTGTGCCCGCCAGATTGCTGAGGTGGCAACAGATGACAAAATCGTTGTAGAAAAATCCACATTACCCGTAAGAACCGCACAAGCCATTCGTTCTATTCTGGATAATGTGGGCAATGGCGTAAAATACCAAATCCTTTCCAACCCTGAGTTTTTAGCTGAGGGCACTGCCATACAGGATTTGCACAATGCCGACCGTGTTTTGATTGGTGGCGACCACCATACGCTTGAAGGACAAGCGGCCATGGATGCGCTTGCTGATATTTATGCACACTGGCTGCCTAAAGAAAGAATTCTGCAAACTAATGTGTGGTCTTCTGAACTTTCAAAACTCACGGCCAATGCATTCCTTGCACAGCGTGTATCTTCCATCAATGCCCTGTCAGCTTTATGCGAGAAGACGGGTGCTGATGTGGAAGAAGTAGCTCGTGCAATCGGTTCGGATAGCCGCATCGGTTCAAAATTCCTCAAGACTTCTGTAGGTTTTGGCGGCTCGTGCTTCCAGAAGGATATTCTTAACCTGGTTTATATATGTCGCAGTCAGGGTTTGCCGGAAGTAGCCGATTACTGGGAACAGGTGATTATCATGAACGATTACCAAAAGCGTCGTTTTGCCGAAAATATCATTAGTACTTTGTACAATACGGTTTCGGGAAAGAAGATCGCTTTTCTGGGTTGGGCGTTTAAAAAGGATACCAACGACACACGCGAGTCCGCTGCAATTTATGTGGCCTGGGAGCTTTTACTGGATAACGCAGAGATACATGTATATGACCCCAAGGTAACCAAAGAACAAATCATCAAAGATCTAAACTACCTCGCTGAGCAAAACCTGGAGTTTTCGGCCATTAAAGACCAAATGCTGGCGAACCTGATTGTGCACAATGATCCATACACGGCGATGGATAAGGCTCATGCGGTTGCTATTTTGACGGAGTGGGATGAGTTTAAGTCGTACGATTGGCAAAAGGTTTATGACAATATGCTTAAACCGGCTTTTGTGTTTGACGGAAGGAATATTTTAGATGTGAAAAACTTTATAAAGATAGGGTTTAAAGTTTATCAGATAGGTAAATCAGAATCAGCATTTTCTTGAGATACCTGATATACCTCTTATTTTATCGAAATAAGTTCGCGCAATCCATCTTTTTAAATCCTTTTTAAAAAAATAGAATTTGGAAGTAAAAATTACGGTTATTGGAGCTGGAGTCATTGGTCTTGCTGTAGCTGCTGAATTATCTAAGCTACATGAAAACATTTTCGTGCTGGAAAGACATACAAAGTTTGGTCAGGAAACTTCAAGCAGAAATAGTGAGGTGATTCATTCCGGCATCTATTATCCGACAGACTCATTGAAAGCAAAACTTTGTGTTAAGGGAAACAGATTACTTTATGATTTTTGCATAGAAAATGATATTAATCATTTGAAATGCGGTAAGCTAGTTGTGGCAACCAATAAAGAGGAAGAAGTAGTACTAGAAAAAATATTAAATCAATCTATACTTAATGGCGTTTTTGATGGTCAATTAATCTCTCAAGATGAAGCTTATAAATTAGAACCAGAAATATATTGCACAAAAGCAATCAATTTTCCATCCAGCGGTATTATTGATACGCATGGATTAATGAAAAAACTTGAAGCAAAGGCTCAACAAAATGGTGTATCTTTTGCCTATAATTCGGAGGTAATAAAAATTGAGAAGATTGAAGACGGATATACAATAACTGTAAAAGAAGAAAAAGATTTGTTCTCGTTTACTTCTGAGTATGTAATAAATGCAGCTGGATTATACGCTGACCAAATAGCCATCTTGTCAAACACCTATCAACCAGCATACAAGATTCATTATTGGAAAGGCGAATATTTTTCTGTTGGTAATGGGAAAAACAGGAATATTAATCATTTAATCTATCCAGTTCCGCAAAAGAATAATGTTGGTTTAGGGGTTCATGCAACACTGGATTTGAATCGTGGAATGAAACTTGGACCTGATGCAACTTTTCTGTCAAACAATGACCCAGAATACAGCGTTGACAAAAAGAAAAAAAAGGCTTTTTATGATGCAGCTAGAAAGTATTTGCCTTTCTTAGAGTTAGAGGATCTGCATCCTGATCAGGCGGGTATAAGACCTAAATTGCAGCTGCCAAGTGACCCAATAAGAGATTTTATTATAACGAATGAAAAAGAAAAAGGACACCCAAATTTCATTAATCTAATGGGGATTGAAAGCCCGGGATTGACTGCTTGCTTGGCAATTGCATTGAAAGTAGGTGATATACTGCATAATAGTATATTGGACCAACATTGAAGAAATAGACCTTCATTATTTTTTAAATATTTATTATTGTAAATAATTACTTAAGATGTTTAATAACAAAACTCTTCTAATTACAGGTGGCACTGGTTCTTTTGGAAATGCAGTACTGGATCATTTCCTTAAAACAGATATTGGTGAAATAAGAATTTTTTCACGCGATGAGAAGAAACAGGAGGACATGCGCCTTCATTACAGAAATGACAAACTTAATTTTATCATCGGAGATGTACGTGATTTTGATAGCATAAATAATCCGATGAGAGGTGTGGACTTCGTTTTTCAAGCGGCTGCATTAAAACAGGTTCCATCTTGTGAATTTTATCCGCTACAAGCTGTAAAGACAAACATTTTAGGTTCAGAAAATGTATTGGAAGCTGCTGCAAGAAATGGAGTTAAGAAAGTTGTTGTACTCAGCACAGATAAGGCTGTTTACCCCATTAATACTATGGGAATGACTAAAGCCCTTATGGAAAAATTAGCTATTTCTAAAGCACGAGATCCACGAATGCACTCGAATAATGGTGTAATCTGCGCAACAAGATATGGTAATGTAATGGCTTCCCGAGGTTCAATCATACCTCTTTTTATAAGTCAAATTAAGGAAGGTAAGCCCTTGACGATAACTAATCCTGATATGACCAGATTTATGATGTCTTTACCCGAATCGGTAAAATTGGTATTATTTGCATTCAACAACGCCAACCCTGGTGACATATTTGTACAAAAGTCACCTGCTGCAACTATTCTTACTTTAGCTCAAGCTATTAAAGAGATTTTTAATGCAAGCAACGAGATACAGATTATAGGACCAAGACATGGAGAAAAAATGTACGAAACTTTATGTGGTAAGGAAGAAATGTCTAAAGCAGAAGATTTAGGTGAATTTTATCGAGTCCCGGCTGATATGAGGGATTTAAACTATACCAAATATGTTCAGACTGATGGACCAAATCTTGTGGATGAAGAGTATAACTCGGATAATACAAGAAGATTAAATGTCGAAGAGCTTAAAGCGCTACTGCTTACTTTGGATTATGTTCAAAATGAATTAAAAGGTTAAAATGATACCATTAGTTAAGACAAATATTCCAAGAAAGGAATTACTTTTACCCGAACTTGAAAAAGTATTGTATAGCGGTTATGTAGCACAGGGTGAACAGGTTGAACACTTTGAAAGGGCTTTTGAAAAACATATTGGCGCTGGCCATTCCCTTAGTCTGAACTCAGGAACAGCAGCCTTACATATAGCACTTATCTTGGCAGGGGTTCAAAAGGATGATGAGGTAATATCAACAGCACTTACTGCTGAGCCAACCAACGTGGCTATTAAAATGGTTGGAGCAAAAATTCGTTATGCCGATGTAGATTTTCAAACCGGTAACATTTCCCCTTCTTCAATTGAGTTGAACATTAACGAAAAAACCAAAGCCATAATGGTGGTTGATTATGCCGGAATACCAGTAAATGTTCCTGCCATACAGGCGATATCAAAAAAATATAATATTCCTGTTATTCATGATTCCGCACATGCTTTGGGGGCAAAGTTTAATGGTTTTAAAACAGGTAATCATTTCCCATACACCGTTTTTTCATTTCAGGCCATTAAGCAACTTACCACGATTGACGGCGGAATGTTACAAATTCATAATCAGGATGAGTACGAAAAAGCAAAGTTAATCCGATGGTTTGGCATTGATAAAACAAATACCCGGCTCGAAAACAATATCCAGTTTCAGGGATATAAATACCACATGAACAATGTGAATGCAACAATTGGTTTAGTTCAATTAAATGAGATTCCTAAGATTTTAGACGCTCATATCGAAAACGGCCAGTATTTCGATAAGCATTTAAAAAATACATCTGGAGTTGAATTGATAGCGTATTATCCTGGTAGTGAACCTGCTTATTGGCTTTATACGCTAAAAGTTGAAAATCGTGAAGGTTTTATCAAAAAAATGGAAGAAATTGGCGTTATGGCTTCTGAATTGCACAAAAGAAACGACTGGCATAGCTACCTAAATGATTTCAACGCTCAATTGCCTAATCTGGATAAATTTTATCAAAAAATGGTACACCTACCCTGTGGTTGGTGGCTTAATCCCGAAGCACGGGAATTAATTGTTGAAACGATAAAAAAAGGCTGGTAAGTGATTCCTTTGTATAAACCATACATGCCCGAAAGCTTGCCTGAATTGAATAATATCCTTCAATCAGGAGCACTCTCATATGGCAAATGGGGGCGAAAATTTGAAGAAAAACTGGGAGAATTCATTGGTAGCACCAATATTGCTGTTGTTAATTCATTTAATTCAGCCATGCTCGTTGCATTAGCAACGCTTGGTGTAAAAGCCGGTGACGAAGTGATTGCCTCACCAATGAGTTGCCTGGCATCCAATCAACCCTTCGCTACTATTGGTGCAAAAGTGGTTTGGGCTGACATTGATCCTGAAGTCGGCACACTTTGTCCTTCAAGTGTAAAACAAAAAATCACACCCAAAACGAAAGCTATTTTCCATAACCATTTCTGCGGATATCCCGGATATATTGATGAAATCAATGAAATTGGAAAGCAATATGGCGTTTATGTAGTTGATGACGCCATTGAAGCCTATGGGTCAAAATATAAAGGCAAGATAATTGGAAATACCGGAACTGACGCAACAGTTTTTTCTTTCCAAACCGTGCGTTTGCCTAACACCATCGATGGTGGAGCTGTAAGTTTTAAAGATGATATGCTTTTTGAAAAAGCAAAACGTATTAGAGATTATGGAATCCGGCGCGAACTTTTTCGCGATGAAAATGGAGAAATATCAAAAAACTGTGATATTACTGAGCCTGGATATGGAGCGACCCTTAGTGAAATAAACAGCTACATTGGTTGTGTTCAGATGGAGTTAATCAGTAAATTAGTGGATAAACAAAGGGAAAATGCAAAAACCTGGCTTGAAATGATAAAGATTCAAAATCATTCGATATTGGATTTGCAAAAATCATTTCAAAATCCAAACTTTTGGGTTTTTGGAATTTTAGCATCTAATAAAATGGAGGTGCTCAAGTATTATCGCGAAAAAGGGTTCTACGCATCAGGTGTGCATTTAAACAACAATGTCTATAGCGTTTTTGGAGATCAAATAAAATTGCCAGGAGTAACCAAATTCTACAATTGTTTTCTGGCACTACCGAGTGGGTGGTGGGTAAAATCTGAACAAATTTCTTAATCAAGAAAAATATGAAAGTCATTTTCTTAGCCTATCGGAAATGGGCACTGGATGTTTACCCTACGGTGGCAAAGCATCCCAAAGTTTTAGAAATAGTTTTATGTAAAACCCATGAAGATCTTATTAAACTTCCTTTATTTGAGTATGATTTGATAATTTCATGCGGTTGGAGCGAAGAACTGGGACCTGAGATTGTAAGCAAAGTTCAAGCTATTGGAGTACATTGCGCCGAACTCGACAGATACTCATATGGCACACCTATTCAGCTTCAAATCATTGATGGAATAACACGGTCCAAACACCGTATTTTCTCATTCACTTATGATGAAAACTCATCCAGAGCGCATACACATAATCGACTCTTCTCACATGAAGTAGATTTAGATCTCACGGGTAATATGGATGACATTCTGGAACAAATGACTGTTACCAGCAAAGCTTTGTTCAATATGTATTTGAATGATTTTCCCAACATTCATTGGCGTGAATGGCCTGCTGAAGAAATAGTAAGACCCAAAAGAAAGCCTGAAGATAGCAAACTAAGTAAAGAGCAATTAGTTAATATGACAACTGAGGAGTTGTATAATTTTTTCAGATGTCTGGAAGAACCCTATCCAAATGGATATATTGAGGATGAAAAGGGAAAACTTTACATTAATCGTGTAACTTTTAAAGCCAAATAAGATGAAAAAATTAATAATCTTAGGTGCTGGGGGGACAGCATTTGATCTAATTGATATAGCACATGCTATGAACAAGATAAACCCTACCTGGAACATTTTGGGCTATCTTGATGATAATCTTCAGTTGCATGGCCAGACTGTTTATGGATACCCCGTTCTAGGTTCCATACCTGATTCTAGTAATTATCCTGATGCTTTTTTTGCTTCTTCAATTGGAGATGCTTATAGGCCTGGATTGAGAAAATTAGTGCGAGAAAAGGTTACTTTCTCCAATGAACGATTTGCATCTCTTATTCATCCAACTGCTGTAATTAGCGAAACGGCAACTATTGAACCGGGAGCGGTAATTTATGGAAATGTAATACTATCAAGCATGGTGAAAGTAGGTCATGATGTATTTTTATGTGGTAACACGTTCTTAGGTCATGAGTGCGAAATAGGTAATCATTGCGTACTTTCAGTTGGCAACTTTTTAGCGAGCGATGTAAATATTGGTGATTGTTGTTATTTAGGGGTGGGTGTGATGATAAGACATCAAATTTCAGTAGGTCATAATAGCTTAATTGGAATGGGAACAAAGGTAATCAAGGACGTCCCACCACATACAAAACTGATAAACAGACTAGAAAACATTTATACCGAATTATCTTAGGTTTTCATGAATAAAACTAAGGTTTCTATTATTGTTCCTGTGTTTAACATGGAGGCTTATATACAAAGATGTATTGACTCCATTGTTGGGCAAACATATCAGCATCTCGAAATCATTCTTATAAACGATCGCTCAGTAGACAGTATTTCAATTATAGTTGAAATATTAAGTACAACAGGATAATATTGAACAACAAAAATGGATTGTAAACTTTGTTTTAATGCGTGGCACTTTCTGGCTTAACGCATGGTCAAAGAACTATTGCTTTATAATCAGAATACAACCTAAAATAAATTGACGAAAAACAGTCTTATTAAGAACTGGTCTTACCTATTGCTTTCTGATGTTTCGCAGGCAGTGATCGGTTTCTTCGTGTTTATGTTTCTTGCCCGCAAACTTAATCCGGAAGGGTATGGAACATTAAATGCTTTATTAGCATTGGCTTCATTGTTTTCCATATTCGCAATGAATGTAAGTGCTAACCTGGTTATCTCAAGAGAAATTACGCTAAGGCCGAAAACAACAGCAGGTATTTTTATGATTACCTTTCCAATTAGGATGGTATCGCTGGTCATTTCAATTTTGGCATTGGTTTTTTATGAAACGTGCCAGGGAGAGAGAAATATAGGGTTAATAAGCAATCTTATTCTTTTCATTGATGGAATTTGGATAATTGAAAATAAAATTACACAATAATTTCTATTTTTGGGAATACACCCCTCCAACTTGCCAGATTTCAGAGGCAGATCACCTCTGCAGCATCAAATAATACATGGTCTAACAAAAACCAAAGTCACATTAATGACTCTATCACCTGACAAAATAGATGCGGGCGATATATGGCTTAAGGAGGATTTAGACTTATCGGGTGATACTATGAATGATGTTTTTGAAAATTTAATCACAAGTTCTACTAAACTTCTTTACTCATTCTTTAATGAATATCCGAAAATTGAGGCTACAGAACAAAATATCAAGAATGGAACATACTTTAAAAGGCGCAAACCAGAAGAAAGTAAATTATCTAAAGAGGACTTCGCTAACAAAACCTTAAAAGAAATTTATAATTTTATAAGAAGCTTAACAGATCCTTATCCAAATGCATACCTTGAAGATGAATTTGGCAATAAGCTGGTTTTTAAAAATGTGACTTACATAACAAAATCCAATGACTGATTCATTTCGTATATTAGTTTCAATTATTATACCTGTTTACAATTCTGAGTAATTTTTAATGAAATGCTTGAATTCGGTTATTCAACAAACATATCAGCATCTCGAAATCATCCTCATAAACATTGGCTCAACAGACAATTCACTAAATATTATTGATGAATATAACTCTAAAGTTAGCCGTAAATAAGCTAAATGAAAATTCATATCTATTTAGAATATGGCAGCAGAGAATCAAAAAGGAAAAGGAATTTTTTAATGAAAAATTATGATTTCATTAAGCATTAGAATAATCAATGGAAAAGATTAAATTAGCATTTAAAAGCCTTTGGTTTTCATTTCTTTTATTTTTACCGGATGAGTATAGTAAATTCAGAGTAAGTTATTATAACTCGAAAGGATGTAGAATTCACAGAAAAACCTCTATTTCACCTAATGTAAGAATACGAGGAAAATTCGAAATGGACGAAGGAAGCTCTATCGCTCAAAACTGTTCAATATCGGGAGAGAGTGTTGGTGTTTACATAGGGAAAAATGTTATGATTGCCCCAAATGTTGTTATTATTGCATTTAACCATGGATACAATGAAATTGATGTGCCACTGGTTAAGCAGCGAAATACTGAGGCGCCTGTTTATATTGAAGATAATGTATGGATTTCTTCAAATTGCTCTATTGGCAAAGGCGTAAGAATTGGAACAGGTTCGATTATTGCTGCGAATTCTTTTAACAATAGAGATATTCCAGCATATAGCATTGGTGGTGGTGTTCCTGCAAAAATAATCAAGGCACGTTCATGATTAAAAATATTATAGCTAACTTTATAGGAAGATTTTGGAGTGTTCTTTCAAATTTTCTATTTATCCCGCTTTATATTGAGCTATTGGGATTTGAAAGCTATTCGTTAATTAGTTTTGGACTTGTTATTGCAGGATTAATGGCTGTGTTGGATTCAGGATTAACTGCTACACTTTCACGGGAACTAGCACGTTCTGATCATAGTTTAACTGAAAAAGCAAGAACATTCAAGACACTGGAGTCACTATATTTTATTATTGCTTCACTTGCGATCCTCATTGTTATCACTTTTTCCAATTTAATAGCTAATGATTGGATTACATCCGATTCATACACACCTACCGAGGTTGCTCTTTTTATAAAGATTTTAAGTTTTGACATCGGTTTTCAGTTACTAATACGTTTCTATTTAGGGGGGTTTATAGGACTGGAACAACAGGTAAAGTCTAATTTGCTTCAAATGTCATGGGGGATAGCTCGCAATGGACTTGTTGTGCTCACTTTACTCATAACTCCCAGTTTGAAACTGTTTTTTATATGGCAAGCTGCATCAACCGTTATATTCGTCATTTTATCAGGTTTATTACTTCGCAAGGAAATAAATGGTAAATATTTCAGTGGTATTATCAAGATTGAAAATCAGGTTTTAAAGAGGATATGGAAATTTGCAGGAGGGATGCTTTTAATTTCTCTTGTAGCAGCCCTGAACACACAGATGGATAAGCTAGCTATCAGTAAACTATTACCCATTGAAAGCTTAGGATATTATACACTTGCAGTATCATTATCTATGGGAATACTGATAGTTGTAAACCCAATTTCTATTGCAATTCTTCCTAGGTTAACAAGCTATTTTACATCTAATCTTTTATCAGAAGCAGAAATTCTATTTAATAAAACTCATATCATAGTTACATTACTAGTATTCTCCTTAATGACTAATATTTTTAACTTTAGTTATGAACTAATTTGGCTATGGACAGGGAAAAACGAGTTAGCATTAGAAAGTCATTTTCTTTTGAAGGTAATATCGATAGGAGTATCGTTTCTTGCTCTACAAATTATACCTTTTAACATAGCTATTGCGAATGGATACACTAAGTTAAACAATATTATGGGCATAATAAGTTTAGTGCTAACACTTCCTGGTTATTGGCTTATGACTGCGCATTATGGTGCAATTGGAGCGGCTTATGTGTATTGTATTGTTCAGGTTACCATTACACTCTTATTCATATATTTTATTAATAAAAAGTTTTTTGCAAATAACAATTTAAAAAGCATTTTTTTAAAACCAATAATACTTCCACTATTTATTACGCTTATAATAGGCTACTTATTTTCATTCATACCTGATTTTATAAGACTAAACCGGTTCTACGCTTTAATATGGATTGGGTTTTCAATAATAATGACTTTTATAGTGACAACTCTTATGCTTATTCCACGTGCTGAAATACGAATTTTGAGCAAACAACTGAAATTTATAAAATAATAATATGAAGCCATTATTAAGCATAGTTATACCAACTAAAGACAGGTATGAGTATCTCTTAGAACTATTGCTGTTTTTTATTAGGGTTGAAAGAGACGATTTCGAAGTAATCGTTCAGGATAATTCTAAAGATAACATTAAAATAGTTGAATTTTTAGAGAAGCATAATCAGAAACGAATAAAGTACTTTTATAATGGAGAACATCTCTCGGTTGTTGAAAATGCTGATTTAGCTGTTGCAAACGCTATTGGCGAATATGTTACCATGATTGGTGATGATGATGGAATTTCGATGAAGCTTATTGACTTTCTTAAGAAGATGAATTCCAAGTATGATGCCTATCTTTTTAACAAGCCTACTTATATATGGCCAGATGTAACACATCGATATCACAGTTCAAATTTTTCAGGAACTATTACTATCAAAGAGTTCAATGGACAAATCGCAGATCTAAATGTTGACGAAATTATTGCTAATGTGTTAAAAGTTGGCGGAACACGAATTCTGAATCTTCCTAGAGTCTATCATGCAGTTATTAAAAGAAGTGTTATGGATTCACTTCGGCAAACAGCTGGCACATACTTTCCCGGTCCCAGCCCTGATATGGCTAATGCAATTGCAATAAGCAATTTCGTTAAAAAAATGGCTTACGTAGACATCCCATATATTATATCTGGAACCTCTGTTAAAAGTACTGCAGGTGCAGGAGCGATAGGTAAACATATTGGGGAGATTAAAGATCAGGCATTTTTACCTAAAGAGACCAGTGCTCTTTGGTCAAAAAATATTCCATATTATTGGTCAGGAACAACCATATATGCAGCGTCTACAATCAGAGCCCTGGAGTCACTTAATAAAATCATTTTACTTAAAAAAATGAATTTATCCTTTTTGTATGCCAGTTGTCTGGTTTTTGACAAAGGAATGAGAAAGCGTATACTTAATACCATTTGGGGCAAATTTGGTTTCAGTAGAATCGACTGCTATATTAAATTAATTTACTACTTATTTGAAATTTATATCCTTCGCGTCAAAATTTATGTAAGAAATAAGGTGCTTTCAAAAGGCAAAAGGAACAACAATTATCAAAATCTCACAGAAATAATGTCAATCGGTTACGCCATTAATACAATCGATTCATTGATCAGTGAATATGAAACCGGGAGCAAATAAAAATGAGAGTTCTAAGTTTCATACAAGTGCTAACCGTAATTCTACTAATACTATCAGGAATGTTAAAACGGTATGTTAATCTTCCAGTGGATTTTACACTTTTAACTTTTATAATTGCACTATTAGCTTCTTTTCTCAATAAGCCAAGTATTAGCTCTAAAGTATTAAATGTTTTACTGTGGATAATACCGTTCAGCATTTTCTATCTGATTACTATGGTTTATTCACCTAGCAACACCTATTCCCTATTGAAAGCTGGTAAATTGTTAATGAGTATATTAAGTTTATTTATTGTCACAATCATATTTAGTAAAAAAAACTCATTTATATATTTTAGAGCAATATTTAAAATCGTATATGTAGCTTTGGTTACTATACTAACATTTTTGTTTGTCACAGGTCAGTTTAGTACTTTTTTTATCACAGGTGATCTTTTACTAGCACCTGACTACTTATCAATATCAACATTTTTAGCCACCTCATTATTTTTGTATTTAAAAGATAGAGGTTTCTTTATTAATACTGTAAAAATTCTTAGCTTGTTAGCTATATTACTTTTAGGTGGTCGTGGCCCATTCGTTATTACTGTTATATTGCTTTTGATTTATTTTGCTAAAATGCTAATTAGAGGAAGTTTTATTAGAAATTTAATAATCTATTTCATCGTTATTGCAGGATTATTTATTTTATCTGTTGAGTTATCATTACATGAACGCACTTTTGAAAGATTAGCATCGTTAATAGAAGATCCAACAGATTCTTATCTTAATCCAAGATATCCAATGTGGGTCTTTGCTTGGGAAAGTTTTCTTGAGAAACCAATTTTTGGTCATGGTTTGGGTAGCTTTGGCTTATACTATCTTAATGTCGATATGAGAGCATATCCTCATAACCTAATACTTGAAATTCTATTTGAAGCGGGCGTGATTGGTTTAATCTTAGCAATTATTTTTGGTGGTCGTGTCTCTAAATATCTCAAAATTAATAATATTGCACTAGAATTGAAACTAATTCTGTTTTTCTTTCTGTTAGATTTTATGAAATCTAACTCCATTGAGGATTTAAGAGTCTTTTTAATTTGGATAGGAATCATTTTAATGAGTAATATAAGCACCGAAGAATGTGTTAACCATACAGCTAAAGAAAAGTTAGAAAGTATTTAATTAGAATTATGATAACAATAATTGATTATGGAGCAGGTAACATACTGAGCATAAAAAACATGATAAAAAGGATTGGTGGCAGCTGTTTAATTACAAGCGATCCCATTGAAATCGAAAAATCCAAAAAACTTATCTTGCCAGGAGTCGGAAATTTTGACTTCGGAATGAACAATCTGCTTAAGAATAACCTCGTGGAATCCTTAAATAATGCTGTTCTTCAGTATAAAACACCTATTCTTGGCATATGCTTGGGTGCGCAATTGATGTGTGCTTCATCAGAAGAGGGGATAAAAGATGGGTTAAACTGGTTTAATGCTCGTGTTATTAAATTTGAGAAGGAGCAGCTTCAGAGCAATCAAAAGATTCCTCATATGGGTTGGAATTTTTTAACTTTACAAAAGAATAGCAAATTGTTTGAGGGTTTTACTGATAAACGCTTTTATTTTGTCCACAGTTATCATTTTTTAACCCATGAAGCTTCAATCAACCTTACGAAAACTATATATGGTTATGAGTTTGTGTCTGCTATGGAAAGAGATAACATTTTTGCTGTTCAATTCCATCCTGAAAAAAGTCACAAATATGGCATGAAATTGATGGAAAACTTTATTAATTTATGATCCTCCCCCGCATCATACCCACCCTTCTGCTTTACGACGAAGGAATTGTAAAAACGAAAAGCTTTAAAAACCCTGTGTATCTTGGTGATCCGATAAATGCAGTACGCATCTTCAATGAAAAGGAGGTAGATGAGTTAGTTATTGCTGATATTGCGGTAACAAAAAATGGAGGAGACCCTAATTTCAAATGGATTGAGGAGATAGTAAGTGAAGCTTTTATGCCCATTGGGTATGCGGGTGGTATTAGTAATCTCGATACCATAAAAATGCTTTTCAATCTGGGAATTGAAAAGGTCATTCTTAACAGCTTTTCATTCGATTACGATTTAATCACAGAAGCAGCGAAGATATACGGTAACCAAAGTATCGTTGTATGCATTGATGTAAAGAAGACTATACTTGGAAATTATAAAATATACACACATTCAGGACAACAAAAGCAATCGACAGAATTGCTGATGCATGCAAAAAAAGTTGTAGAGGCAGGCGCTGGTGAAATAATTATTCAATCAATTGATAAAGAGGGAGCAATGAGTGGGTATGATATAACATTAACCAGAAATGTTGCTGATAGTGTCGATGTTCCCATTGTTGCTTTGGGTGGTGCATCATGCATGAAGGATATGGAAGAAGTAATTAAGCAGGGAGGTGCCTCAGCAGCGGCTGCGGGAAGTATTTTCGTTTTCAAAAGTAAGGAACGGGGGGTTCTGATTAATTATCCCTCAAAAACAGAAATAGCTAATCTTTTTATGAATGAATAGTAATCAGAATTATCAAAGATGCACTAGATGCATTATGGATACAACCGACAGCAAAATTATCTTTGATTCAATTGGTATTTGTAATCATTGTCATAGATATGACAATCTTTTATCATCCCGAATACATCATGAA
>JAHIVC010000066.1 GCA_018816945.1 Bacteroidota bacterium
ACACAAATTTCAGCAGCAAGATTAACTATACCTTTATTGTCAGTATTGTCCATCCATGTGTCTAATATTTGATTCAAAAGTTCATAATCAATTCCATACACATCACAAATTCTCGATGGAATAGTTCGTGGATGTAAAATAAGCCAATCCTGAATTGATTTTTCTGAAAGTTTTAATGGTTGATTGTTCATTTTATTAATTACGGAACATAAGACTTTCTAACATTACTGTTAGCTGACCACATCTTATATTCCTATAAGTCTGTAGCTCGATTGAAGGTGGTTCTCCTCAGTGCACTTTGCTACAGAGTTTATTAACTTTTAATGATCGCCATAGCAGCACCAAAAATTGCCTTAGATTCCTCAGCAGTAATTTTTTCATCTGCTAAGGCATCCTTAATGGTATCTACCAGAGCACCTACTGCTGCAATTTTTCCTTTTGTGGTTAACCATTTTCCACCCAGCACGATTGCTGCAATACCAACAGCCGCATTAAAAATTAGAGATGCAATAGTAAACCAATCCATTATATTACCTCCTTTCTTATTTAATTACAAAATTAGACCCTGGATTACACGCAATGAGGGGTCTGGTATAAGCCAGCGAAGGAGTAAAGTATGCAGACTGCACACCATCAAGTTCCCAAGCCAAAGTATAATATGCTTGGATTCCCCTGTCTGGAGGAGGAGTTCCAGTATAAGTAATTGCTCCATTTGAAACCAAACCGAATTGTGTCCAAGGCCCAGTGCTAACTGTTCCATAATATAAATGTGTTTTTATTATTGCTTGTTTTGCTACAGAAATTACAGAACCATCTACATAAGTTGTAGGGTTTGTCCATGTAAACGTTTCCGAAAGGACACTTCCACTTAGGGCAAAAATAAATAGAATTAATAATGCAAAAATCTTTTTCATATTGTTCTCCTTTATTCTAATCTCTCAAAAAATCATTTGAAGTAAGACATTTTGTAACAATCCAAATTATATACAAAACACTAACACCTAAAGAAGCATGTAAAATTCCATATGGCATCAATTGATAAAATACAACCAAAACACAACCGATAGTAATAAATCGTTCTGTCCACTTTTTATATTTATTCATTTATTATTTTCCCTTAGTGCCCGCAGGACTTAGCGAAGCATCATATACTTTTAATTTCATTTTCTTCAAAATACTTTCTGCCATCCATCCGTCTCTAAGATCGAATACTCTTGATTTATATTTTGTTCCATCAATCTCTGATGTACCCTGAAAGTCCTTCTTCAATTCTGCCGATTCCTCATCGCTCACCCACCAACAATAGATAAAATGAGTTGGAAGATCAATCTTACAATCAGCTTTCTCATTCCATAATTGGACGGTAAAACTTTTAGATGTTTTGCCTTTATCCACCTTATTTGCGTCTATGTTGGCCGCATCTTTCTTATCAATGGGAATAATGCATATTTCGTAATGATCTGCCATTTAATTATCTTCCTTACCAAAGTGATGGATAACGAGTGTGTATGCCATTTTCTATTGTCGCCCTATCTACATCTCCTAATTTTGAATCATACATAAGAAATACAACAAAACCTATGTTGGTAAAGCGGCTCAGATCAAAAGCTGCTGCCAATGTAAGACCACCACCAGCAGAAGCAACGGATCCCGCCCAACTACCCTTATCAACTCCATTTCTCCTAAAATACCCAGTTGCTCCTCCATCACTTGCATGTCCAATTGTTATTAAAACATATTGATTATTAGAAAAAAGTTCTTCTACAGTAAAACTGGATTCTCCATAAATTTGCGTATATGGTCGGGTATCTTCAACATAAGCAAAATAATCTGATAATCCATCAAAAACCACATCATGGGCAGCAGACGCACCAGGAACTATATTTCGATAAACCAGAAAAACTGTGCATGGCCGATCGAAGGAAAATGCACCAGTTTGCATCAAATCATCAACGCCATCTGATCGAAGTTCAGGATAGCCGTCAAGTAAGGCATCATACCAAACGAACTTCTTGGCATCTGTAGCCTGGGCAAAATCGGTATCAGCAGAAGCTCC
>JAHIVC010000067.1 GCA_018816945.1 Bacteroidota bacterium
GGCACCCTCTGGAAAAAATATATACCCATTCACCTAGTTTATATCCAAAATATTTGCATATTTGAAATATTTATACATACTGCGAATGGGTGTGCTCATGCTCATGCTGGGCACACACATCGTATATAAAACATTTGGCAGTCAGTGAGTTATTAAGCGTTTCAGCTCGTATCAAAAGTACTTGTAGCCTGACAGGGAAGTGCTTCGAAATGCCAAACGTTTCATATACGCAACCGTTGTGTGCAACGCAGAAAAACCGAAATGATGAAAGTGTATGATTGAATCAATTAATCCAACAGGTATTTTAAGCAAATACATAAAAAATTATTTCATTGTTGAGACTGACAATTCAGTAGACTATTTGCCTAAAGAAAGAGTTTACCCCTGCGGATATGCAACAATGGTTTTTCATTATGGTTCTCCATCAAAATTCCAGAAAAAGAATTCAAGTAAATATATTGAGCCAAATTTGGTTATATGCGGTCAACAAACCAATTATTATGACTTGTCATTATCTGGAAAGACAGGTATGATTCTTATTGTATTCAGACCACATGGAGTAAAATCTTTTTTCAATTTTCCAATTACTGAATTATTAAATGAAAACCTTTCGCTTCAGGATTTGGCTAATAATGAAACTAATGAATTAGAGGACAAATTGCTTAACTCTCCAAATAATAAGCAAAGAGTTATTCATTTAGAAAACTTTCTTATTAAAAGACTAATTCATGATAATGAATTTGAACGAGTTGAACATGCCATAAAAATAATTGCGAATTCTAAAGGACAAATCAAGGCTCAAGATATTGCACATGAAGTGTGTTTAGGAATAAAACAGTTTGAAAGAACTTTTTCAAAATACGTTGGTGTTAATCCTAAAAAGTTTGCAAGCATCATTCGCTTTCAAAATGTCATACAAATGAAGAGTAAGCATAAAAACTCAAGTATGTTTCAATTAGCTTTTGATAACGGCTATTACGACCATGCTCATTTTATACATGATTTTAAAGGTTTTACGGGACTTTCCCCAAAAGAATTTTTTAGCGATTTAAAATAAAGACCATTTTTTACAATTTTCATTTTACTGTACAAGTTACTTTTGCAATAAAAAAACCAATGAACAATTTAGAACTAAAACACAAGGAAATTATAGAATTTTGTCTGGCTAACTCAGATAATTCAATCGTAAATAAATATTCAAGATACTTTAAGGAGGGTTATTGTGGTTATGGTATAGATTCTAAAATTTTGGAATCGCAAAAAATTAAATGGTTGGATTCATGGAAAGATGAAATGACTATTAATGATTACTTAAATCTAGGCGATTTGCTAATTGCCACAGGTAAATTAGAAGAAGCAAGTTTTGCTACCCAGTTTATAGCATCAAAAAAAGATGAATTTTCAATTGAAACATTTGATAGAGCTGGGAAGTGGTTGGAAAATGGAATTCAAAACTGGGCAACTACTGACGTATTGTGCATGTTGGTTTTACCCGAGTTTATTTACAACAAAATCATTGAACCAAAAGATTTTATAAATTGGACAAAATCTGAATCTAAATGGAAAAGAAGAGCAGTTCCAGTAACCTTTTATGAAGTGATTAAAAAAGGACACAATCCTGAGCCAGTCTTTTCTGTGATTGAGAAATTAATGGAAGATATAGAAGAAGATGTTCAAAAAGGGTTAGGTACACTTCTAAGAGAAATTTGGAAAAAACAACCTGAAATAGCAGAAGGATTCCTTTTAAAATGGAAAGATAAATGTGGACGGAAAATAATTCATTATGCGACAGAAAAAATGAATAGGGATAATAAAGCAAAATTTCAAAAGACAAAATAATAGAATCAATGGAACAAACAAATACTAATCAGGTATCTTATTGTGGGTTTTACTGTGATGCCTGTCCCAAATATACTAAAGGTCTATGTGAAGGATGTAAAGGTAACAATCCAAAATGTGCAGTTGGATACAAGTCTTGTCAAGTAAGACCTTGCTGCATTGAGAATGGTTATAATTCTTGTGCAGACTGCGATAAATACGAGTCAGTTAAGGATTGTAAATTATTTAATCCTTTCATGATTCGTTTTGGGCAATTTGTAACACGGACAAATCGGAGATTAGGAATTGAGATGATAAAGGAAAAAGGAGAATCTGATTTTGTAAAATACATGATTGATAAAAATTGGGTAACGATAAAGACTAGAAAACAATAATGCGCAGCACACAACAGCTGCTAAAATTCATTGGGGCAGACGGTTAGATAAGTTTTTATTTAGTATATTGGCAACATTTTACCGTGGGACGACGATGCTGCTTCGAACTCTCTGCTATGCGTCATTTGCAATGTCACTTTCCCTATCCTTGAATTCAATAATATTAGAATTATCTGAATATTGCAATCTTAAGCCGGAAGCGGAATTGCAACATACCTTAAAACAGTCAGGAATTTCACTTAGTGATGGTTTTTGGATTTGAATAATTCTTTATATTGCATCCTTTATTGAAATAAGGGCTTATGAGCATCACAATCAAAGAGGTTACTGACCAAAAACTTCTCAAAACTTTTATTCATTTGCCTGCCAAAATCCATCAGAACCATCACAATTGGGTACCTCCAATTTATATGGATGAAAAGGAATTTTACGATCCAAAAAAGAATAAAGCCTTTACTTATTGTGATACTTTAATGATTCTGGCATATCGTGAAGATGAAGTTGTGGGACGGGCCATGGGGATTATTAACCATAAGTATAACATGCTCCACAACGAAAAACATGTTCGCTTTGCTTTTATAGAAACCCGGAACGATCAGGAAGTTTTTCACACTTTAATCGAGCATATTTCGACCTGGGGCCGGACAAAAAACATGGAAAAATTGGTAGGGCCACTTGCATTTACCGACAAGGACCCACAAGGCTTTTTAATAGATGGATTCGATGAACCAACGGTTCTCGCTACCAATTGTAGTTTCCCTTATATGGTAAGCCTTAGCGAGAATGAGGGTTTTACTAAAAAAGTTGACCTGGTGGTTTATCATATCCATATCCCCAAAGAGGAACCGCCTGTTTATAAAGAAATTTACCAACGATTTAAAAAGCAAAAATACGATTTAAAAGTACTTGAGTTCAGCTCACGAAGGAAGGTTAAGCCTTACATCTATCTGGTATTAAATCTGGTAAACCAAACTTTCGTTAATATATACGGTTTTTGGCCCTTTACAGAAAAAGAAATGGATGATTTCGCCAACCGATATCTTTATTTGATCAATCCAAGGTTTATTAAACTTATCGTAAATGGAAACAATGATGTAGTCGCCTTTGTTATTGGGATGTCAGATATCAGTAAAGGAATCCAAAAAGCAAAAGGTAATTTATTGCCATTTGGATTTATCCATATCCTCAGGGCCGGCAAAAAAAGCAAACAATTGAATTTGTTGCTCGGTGCAATCCATCCCGATTATCAAGGAAAAGGACTGGATGTAATCATGGGTATAAAAATGCTTGAATCAGCCCGAAGGGCTGGAAAAACAACTATCGACTCTCACCTCGAACTAGAACACAACCATAAAGTAAGGGCCGAAATGGAACGGGTTGGAGGCAAAGTATATAAACGATTCAGGATTTTTGAAAAGGACATTAAAGAAATTTCTTAAGATGACTATCCCCGTTGCAGAGCCAAGGGGTACTTGCCTGCGGCAAGCAGGTTTCGCCAACTTTATTTCAGCAAAAAGCTGAAAACCGAATTTTCATTATTTCACCCCTCTGTCAGTCTTTCGACTGACATCCCTGCCTGTCGGCGAGGCAGGTCCCCTGATATTCAGGGGAGAGTAATAGGAAACCTCGCGGCAAGCCACGAGGAATTGTTTGATTAAATTTAACAATCAGTAACTATTGCTTTTCTTCGACCTCTTTTTTCACAACCAAAAAAATATCTTCGCTATCCCTTTTCATCAAATATTGTTCTCGCCCAAAACGCTCAATAGCAGCACTATCATGAAGTAATTCATCAATAGTTTGAAGATCTTTCTTGATTTCACTATTGTAAAATTCTTTTTGCCGCCTGGCGTCGTTTAGTGTTTTGTTGGTTTTATAACGGGAAATGAGATTATTATTATCGAAGAAAAATACCCATACGATGAAAAGTACTCCAGCATAAAAATACTTATTGTTAATTCTTTTGAATATTTTGCGAAACATAGGGTAAAAAATTAAACTACAAAGCTATACTGAAAAATGGAGGATTGAAAATTTTAAAAATATTATTTAAATGAATCTAAGGAAGATAATTTCAGAGTCCGATTTGTTCACTAATAGACTTCATCGCTTCAAGGCTCAATTCAGCAAATTCATCCAAGGGAATTCCTATTAATTCACATTCCATAATGTTCTCTCGGCTTACTGAAGCTGCAAAAGCAGCTTGTTTCATACGTTTAGTGATGGATTTTGACTTGACACCGGCTATTTTTTGATCGGGATAAACCATGGTTGTAGCCGTTATCATTCCTGTAATGGTTTCGCCACAAGCAAGTGCATGTTGAAATTCGGTTGTTCTGGGAAGTCCGCTTGCTGCTTCATTATGCATTTTGATGGCATCCACAATATCGGCATTAACGCCAAGCCCGGTCAGGATTCGTGCAGTTTCCAGCCCGTGAATTTTTGAATCTCCATTCACTTTTTCGACATCCAGATCATGTAAAAGACCTGCCAATGCCCAGCTATCTTCATCACGTCCGAGCCTTTTTGCCAAAGCGCGCAAAACAACCTCCGATGCAAGGCAGTGATTAATCATCCGTGGATTTTCGATGTATTCGTGAAGGAGTTTGAGGGCAGTTTCTCGGTTCATAATTATTGTTTATTTATTTTTGCGTTTTAATTTTCAGACATTCAGTAGTAATAGAATGGACATACAATAGTAATACGGTTGTTAACGTATTATTCACTAATCCACCATTTTACTAATTTACCAATTCACAAATTTACAATTCTACTAATTAATGCACATCCAACGCATGCAACATAAATATTAAATGCTGTAAAGTACTTGTAATTTCATTCATATACTCCTCCACGGCTATTACACTGCCCGGAATAGCGTAAACCAAAGTTTCGTTCATCACACCGGCCACTCCCCTGCTTAAAATTGCATTTGGTTTTTCCTGTCCGTATTTCATCCTGATTAATTCCATGATACCCGGAATTTCCATATCAAGATAAGATTTTACAACTTCCGGTGTAAAATCCTTTGGTCCGATTCCTGTTCCTCCGGTGGTAAAAACAATGTCAATTTTTTTTGAACCTGCATCATCCAATAATGCAGCCAGTTTCTTCGGATTATCCGGAATTAATATATTTTCAATCTCACATCTCCAATTTATTTTCTGAAAATATGCTTCTATTAATTCTCTAATTCTTGGTCCGCTTCGATCTTCATATTCTCCAGAACTTGCACGGTCGCTTAAAGTAATCACCCTGATTTTAAAAACTTTCGGAACGTATTCGAATTCTATTCCTGCTTTTAATTCGCCACCTCTTATAACCCTAACAAAAATGCCTTCTTTTGGCATTACACAGTTGCCTACCTCCCGAAAAATAGCACAATTATCGCCGTGACATTTTTTGCCAATCTGGGTTACTTCAAGTTCAAGGCTTTCATTAACGAATCGATCAAAAGGTTTGGCATGGAATAGTTCCATTCCTTTGGTGGTAATGTTTTCGGCAAACTCACCGAATTTTATTTTACGCCCTGCCTTTTCCTCAAATTTCTCGATACTTTCCTGAGCCAGCATACTCACCTGACGATGCCAACTTCCGGCATGAGCATCCGTTTGAACGCCTTTCTCATCCAGCATAATTCGAGGCACGGCATGTTTAACTACGCCTTTTTTCTCGGAGATATTTACAGATAAAACTGCTATTTTTTGATTTTCCATATTCATTATTTGTTTGCAGCAGAAATTCCGGCTAAATAGCCTGTTGAAAATGCAATTTGTAAATTATACCCACCTGTATCTGCATCAAGGTTCATCAATTCACCGGCAAAATAAAGTCTTTTTATTTTCTTTGATTCCATCGTATTTGGATCAATTTCATCGAGCATCACTCCTCCACTTGTAATTATCGCCTCTGCAAACTCACCAAGGCCATTAATGGTCAGGCTAAAATCCTTTAATTGCAAAATTAGTTTTTCTATTTCTGAATTTTGAAATGAAGTTACCAATTTTGTTGGAGGTTGTTTTAACATGATGATAAAAGAAGCTATCAATTTTATCGGTAATAATTTCCGTAATAAGCCTATTAGCTGGAGATTAGGATTGGCAACTAATTCGCGTTGAATTCGATTTTGCAATTTTATGATACTAAGTGCAGGTTTCAGATCGATTGAGAAACGAAGTTTTGTTTTCTTGAAGAGCAACTCACCAACTTCTCTGCTTATCGACAAAATAATCGGACCGGAAATTTGATGTTTTAAAAATTGAAGATCCCCAAATTTTTCAGCAATAATTTTTTGATTGTGATATACACTTACTTTGATATTTTTGAGCAACAGGCCATTCAATTCAGGTAAGATTTTATCCTCCAGATTCAATGGAACCAAAGCCGGACGAATCGTAGTAATGTTATGTCCGGCTGCTTTGGCCAACTTATAACCGTCGCCTGTTGAGCCGGTTGCCGGATAGGATGCTCCACCTGTACATAAAATTACAGATTTGGCGGCATATGCTGTTCGATTTTGTAATTTAACACCTATCACCTGCTTGTTTTCAATAATCAATTCACTCACCCGTGCATCATTTTGTGTTTTCACCCCCGATTTCTGCAACCATTTTGTTAAGCCATCAACAACGTCCTGTGCCTTTTCCGATTGCGGAAAAACTCGTTTTCCTCGTTCAATTTTGGTTTTAACATTGATTGAATGAAAAAAGTCGATCAGTTCGTTGGCAAACATTTTCGAGAAAGCCGGTCGTAGAAAATCAGCTTCCTTGCCAACATGGCTCAAAAATTCATCGACAGAACTGAGGTTGGTCAAATTGCATCGGCCTTTACCCGTAATCCTCAATTTACGCCCGGGACGAAACATTTTTTCGAGAAGTAAAACTTTGGCACCATGCCTGGCAGCAATTCCGGCAGCCATCATCCCTGAAGCCCCTGCCCCAACCACGATCACATCAAAATTATCCATTATTTGTGGAGGTCGGTTTTTGTTTTTTCGATCAATTTAATATTGCCAATCATCATTTCTTTATCCACCGCCTTACACATATCATAGATTGTTAACAGAGCCACGCTCACACCCATTAAGGCTTCCATCTCGACTCCTGTCTGACCGATACATTTTGCCATAGCTTCAACTTCCACACCATCATCCATCAGATTGGTTTTTACCTCCACTTTTGAAAGAGGCAATGGGTGGCATAAAGGGATAAGTTCGCTATTTTTTTTTGCTCCCTGAATGCCTGCAATTTCGGCAACGGTCAATACATCGCCCTTTTTCATTTTATTATCACGAATAAGAGCAATAGTTTGAGGGTTGAGTTTTATAAAACCTTTGGCACGAGCCACCCTGATTTGATCAGGTTTATGGCTTACATCTACCATTTTGGCTTTGCCTTCGTCGTCGATATGTGTAAAATTGCCCATTTTGAATGATTATTTTTGAATGAATATTTTTAATTAAATTCTTACTGAACAAGGTTTTTATTTTCGATTTATTTCTAAAACAATTATCAATAATAAAGAAAATTCTTAAAGTTGACTATCCACGCGGCAAGCCTAGGGGTACTTGCCTGCGGCAGGCAGGTTTTGCCAACTTTATTTCAGCAAAAAGCTGAAATCCGAATTTTCATTATTTCACCCCTCTGTCAGTCATTCGACTGACATCCCTGCCTGCGGCAAGGCAGGTCCCCTGAAAATCAGGGGAGAGTATTAGGAAACCTCGCGGCAAGCCACGAGGAATTGTTTGATTAAAAATAATCATTTCATTATCCTCCGATATTATAAAAATCACCACTTAAATTATAGGTGCCTGCTTTAGGCTTATTCCCCACAGCTTGCTTAAATGCTTCCTCAACACCTAATTCCCTGACATTATACATCAAATCACTGAATAAACAAGGCTTGATATTCCCATTCGCAGTCAACCGTAAACGATTGCAGGTTTCACAATTTCCGCCATCACCTCCTTCTACCACCGAAAATTCCCCGGTTTTTAAATTCATTTGATGAATAAACCGAACCTGCAAATCATTCTCTTTGCAATATTTAGCAACCTCCTGAGCATCCTCTTCATCTGAAGATTTCCAGACAACACAGTTTATTTTTATAGGACGCAAATCTGCTTTTTTTGCAGCTTCAATTCCTTTAAAAACCTGCTCAATATCACCGCCACGGGTTACTTTTTTAAATTTTTCAGCATTTAAAGTATCAAGGCTGATGTTCACTCTTTGTAAGCCGGCATTTTTCAAATCATTCGCGAAATTTTCGAGCAAAATCCCATTGGTTGTCATCGATAAATCCTTTACTCCTTCGAGATTCCAAATCATTGAAATTAAATTAATTATCCCTTTACGAACCAAAGGCTCTCCACCTGTAATCCGAACTTTATCAATCCCGTATTCTACCCCGGTTTTTACAACCTCAACAATTTCATCAAAGGTCAGTATATCCTTATGGCCCAACAATTCAATTCCTTCCTCAGGCATACAATAAGTACATCGCAAATTGCAACGATCGGTTACAGAAATACGCAGGTAATTTAAATTCCGCTTATAATTGTCTAACATCCACTAATTCTCCTTCTTTCAATTCAGACATTCCAATCGGAATTGAAATGATCCCAAATGCGTCACTCAATGCATTTATATGCGCTGAACCATGATATTCGATCGGCCAAACTTTGGCACCTTCAACCTTAATCGGAATAAACGATTTTCTGGTTGATTTTTTTCGTGCATAATTCATTCCCATCGGCATACGTATCAATGCCGGGTTATAATCATGTCCCATCAATTTATAGATTAAAGGCTTGGCCAATAATTCAAACATATTAAATGAAGAAACCGGGTTGCCCGGAAGACCAAATACAAACTTATCTTTCAAAACACCAAAAACCGTTGGTTTACCGGGTTGAATCGCAATCGTTTTAAATTTTATATCAACCCCAAGTTGGTTAAGTATCTTGGGAATAAAATCAAGATCGCCCATTGAAACTCCACCGGTCAGCAGAATAACATCAGATTCGTTCATTGCTTTCGAAATAATCCGGGAGGTTGATTCTTCATTGTCTTTGGCAATTCCAAAATAATAAGAAGTCACATTCATTTTTAGTAATTGCCCTATCAATTGATAAGCATTGCTGTTTCTGATTTGCGACAATTTTGGCTTATCCTGTGGTTCAACCAGTTCATCTCCGGTAGAAATTACACCAACCCTGATTTTTTTATAAACACGGGGTTCGGTCAATCCTACTGTGGCAGCAACGGCGAAATGCTGAGGTTTGATGATGGTACCTTTTTTCAATACCAAATCACCTTCTTTTACATCATTGGCAAATTCAACAAAATTGCTTTTGGTTTGTTTTCCTGTAAACCGAATAATATTTTCAGAAACCTCTTCCGTTTCTTCAACTTTTAAAACACAATCTGCACCTTCGGGCATCATAGCACCCGTCATTATTTTAGAACATTGTCCGGAAACAATTTTTTTATTGGGGAGCCTTCCCGCAAAAATCACTTCCTGAACTTCCAGTTGTTCATAAATATCTTCTTTACGGCAAGCATAACCATCCATGGCCGACTTGTTGAAAGGAGGCATATTAATATCAGAAAAAACATCCTGGGCTAACACCCGATTCAAAGATTTGTCGAGTGCTACATTTTCAGAATTTACTTCATAAAAAACTGCATTTTGGACAATAGTCAATGCTTCTGCAAAAGTGATCATAAGTAAAAATTTAGATAACAAAAATACTAATCAAAATTGATATAGAATGGAATTGTTTAGAAAAACATATCGAATTTTCCGGATGATTGTATTTCGTGTTTACGTGTTAGTGTGTTTAAGTGTGTGTGCGTTTCGATTGTTTCATTGTTAAAAGCCAAGATTTACAATCGTATTACTATTGTATTACAATATATTACTATCGAATTTTAATCCTTTTTGAGATGGCATCATCATTATCCAATAATCATTCTTCAATTATCATTCATCAAGCTTTCTTCCCTCTCTTATAGATAATTAGTCCGTTCAAAAAATTCCGCATCACCTGATCACCACAAATTTTATAATTTGGATGATCTTCTTTACGGAAAAAGGCGCTCAATTCCGATTTTGTAATTTTAAAATCAACCAGGTTCAATATCTCAACAATATCATCATCCTTTAATTCAAGCGCAACTCTTAACTTCTTAAATACGTCGTTATTTATCATTTCTATTAGTTTTATCAGGTAAAAATCAAGTATTTATTAGCCCACATTATCTTTAAATTGCTCATATTTATCTTTTAAATATTGATAAATTTCGAATTGAGAACGGTGATTTACTCCGCTGGAATCTCGTTTATAAACGTTAAGATTCTCCGGATCAAGCCATCTCGCCTTAACATTATCTTTCATTTGTATTTGTATCAGATCCCACATTTCGCGTTGAATATCCTTATCGTAAACAGGGCATATAACCTCTACCCGGTGATCAAAATTTCGTTGCATCCAATCGGAAGAACCGATATAATAAGCCGGTTCGCCTCCATTGCAAAATACAAAATTGCGTCCATGTTCCAGATAACGATCAACAATGCTAAAGGCGGTTATATTCTCGCTAAGCTCGCTTATCCCTGCTTTCAACATACAGATCCCTCTGGTGATCAATGTAATTTTAACCCCGGCTTGACTGGCTTCATATAATTTTCTGATCGCTTTTCGGTCAACCAAACTATTCATCCTTAATACTGCCCAGGCTTCTTTACCGGATTGTGCATTTTTTATTTCATTTTCGAGCATCTCGATAAAAAACTTTCGGATACGAAATGGGGCAACAATCAGTGTTTTAAATTCAGGAATAATAAATTTAGATTCGAAGAGACGAAAAACATCATTAACTTCACTTGCAATATCCTGATTAGCGGTTAAAAGGCTATCATCAGAATAAACTTTGGCCGTTGATTCATTATAATTTCCGGTATTGATATTGGCATAATAGCGATTTACGTTGTTTTCTGATCGCCTGATCATAATTAACTTTGCATGAACCTTATAGCCCGGTATGGTTTTAATGATTTTAACCCCTTCGTCCTGAAGTTTATTTGTCCAGTAAATATTTGCTTCCTCATCAAAACGTGCCTGAAGTTCCATGAATACGGTTACATATTTTCCGTTACGGGCAGCATTGATCAAGGCATTCATCACTTTCGAATCGCGGGCCGCACGGTAAAAGGTCATTTTTATGGATCGAACTTTTGGATCAATGGAAGCTTCCCGCAACCACTCTAAAATATATTGAAATGAATGATACGGAAAATGCAGCATGATGTCTTTCTTCAGAATAGAATCAAACATACTAACGTTCGTAGGCAAATCAGGATGAGGAACAGGGGGCATTTCGGGATACTTCAGACTTTGGGAACCCAAACGGGGGAACTCCATGAAATCCTTCATGTTATGATATCTTCCACCGCCTCTCATCGTATCACGTTTGGTAATATTAAATTTCTTAACAAGCAGCGTTAAAAGTTCATCAGGAATTTGTTTGTCGTAAACAAATCGAACAGGCTCACCTTTCAATCTTCGTTTTACACTTTCCGACATGATTTCCATGAAACTTTTCGATACATCATCATCCATTTCTAATTCGGCATCTCGCGTAAATTTGATGGTGTAGGCCTCAAATTTTTCGTAGCCAAATACCGAAAAGACCTCATTCAAACAATAACGAATTACGTCATCCAGCATAATCAGATAAAAATTATTATTTTCAGATGGCAATTCCAGAAAACGCGGAACCTTGCCAATAGGTACCTGAACCAGCGCATACTCTGCTTCCATATCCTCGGCATTTAAATAAACCCCCAAATAAAATGAATCATCTTTTAAACTGGCCAGCGTTTTCACATTTCGAAGCATGAGCGGAAATAAATAGGGTCGCACATGCTCTCGAAAATAGATCCGGACAAATTCGCCTTGTAATTCGTTAAGCTTATTTTCATCCAATAAATGAATATGATTTTTAGCCAAATCATTCACCACCTTTTGATGAGCCGCAGTGAATCTTTTTTCCTGATCGTTTACATTTTTGATGATTTGTTCGAGAACCAACCCTGTTGATCTGCCCACTATTTCATGGTCGGTTTCGTATTTCAATAATCTTTTAAGGGTGGCTACCCTTACCCTGAAAAATTCATCTCGGTTATTCGAATAAATTCCTAAGAATCTGGCCCTTTCGAGCAAAGGGGTTGTATTATCCATTGCCTCTTGCAATACCCTTTCATTGAAATGAAGCCAACTTATTTCTCTATTGATATAAATTTCAGGATCTTTAGGCATGGCAGATATGGATTAATGTTTTAACATTTTTGGAACAATAACAAAGTTAGTGATTTTAGGTGCAAGATGAAGCTCTTCCCATTTTTCTGTTTCAAAAGAGATGGAAACAGTTCCAGTCGTCGCCAACGCATCAACAGATTTATCCATAAATTTATTGGCAAAATGAGTAAAAGTCGGGTTATGTCCAATCAACACTACCGAACTTATTTCATTTGGCAAGCCGTAAAGCAATTCCATTAAATAGGCCGTCCCCTGATCATAAATATCGGTTTCAACCCTTATATATGCTTCAGGATAATCAAGTTGATGTGCTATAATTTTGGCTGTTTCAAAAGCACGAGTTGCCGAACTTGAAACGATGAGGTCGGGTTTAATTTTTTTCGAGGCTAAAAATTTCGCAACTTTTTTGGTTCTTTCAATTCCTTCAGGTAAAAGGGTTCGGTCGTGATCCTTTAACGATGGATTATCCCATGCTGATTTGCCGTGCCGGATGATATACAATGTTTTCATGGGGTAAAGATATGAAAAACACATTTACTCCGTTACTTCTGAAAATCAATATCATTATCCAGATAGTTACTCATACCTCAACACCTCTATCGGATTCCTGCGGGCTGCTGAATAGGCTTGGAAGATAATGGTGGCAATGGCCAAAAAATAGGATAATAAGGCAGCCAGTACAAATATCCACCACGAAATATTGATCCGTGTGGCAAAGCCCGATAACCAATCGTTCATAAAATACCAAGCCAATGGCCAGGCAACAACATTCGCAAACAATACCAATTTTGTAAAGCTCCAGGTCATTTTTGCCACAATAAGATTTATGGACGCTCCCATGGCTTTTCGGATGGCAATTTCCTTCATGCGTTCCTGGGTTGCATAAGAAGCCAAACCATATAATCCCAAAGCAGTAACTAATAAAATAAGTACTGTAAGTATTGACATTAGTTGACGGGTTTGGCCTTCTTGTTTATAATAAGTTTTGTAACGCTCCGCAAAGAAGTAGTATTCAAAGGGGGTGTTTCGCTCCCAGGTATTATTGTTCCAGGCCTTTTCAATTTCCGTAATCGGCGGCTCTGCTCCTGCTTTAATTCTTATAGCCAAATTCTGCGGCCTCATTCTAAAATGTCCACCGGCCATACAAATAATTAAAGGATTAATTTCTTCTTGAAGGGTTTGAAAATGATAATCTTCGATGATGCCAATCACGTGATAATCCCTATTACCAGCATTCAATTTGCGATTCAGGGTATCGCCCCAGTTCAAGAATTCGGCTGCTTTACGATTGATCACAACCGCACTTGAATCGGTTAAAAACTCTTTACTAAAGTATCGACCCGCATGAAGACCGATTTTCATGGTTTTCAAAAAATCTTCATCTGTCACATGTACAGTAAGCAAAGTAGTCTCTTTCCCTTCAGGGGTCCATTGCTGTGAATTTCCTGCCCCACGACTTGGCATTCGGCTTGTAAAACTGGCACTTTCAATAGTAGGTATTTTACTTAATTCGGCTTTAAAAAGATCGGGGTTTTTTATACTTGCTGCCATCGTCACTACCATTAAATTATCTTTATTGTAACCAAGCTTTTTGGTATATAAAAGATCTGTTTGCTTAACAACAACAATCAAACTTATGATTAAAGCAATTGACATAGTGAATTGAATCAGTACCAATGCATTACGTAAATTTAGCCCTTTCCCCTTTTTGTTAATATTGCCTTTTAAAACTTTTACCGGAATGTAAGATGAAAGCACAAAAGCAGGATATAGTCCAGATATAAAACCGACGATTATACCCAAAGCCAATAAAGCCGGAAGCACAACAAAATTGTCGAAGTAATGGATACTTAACTTGGCATCGATAAAAAGTGATAAAAATGGTAAAAGCGCCTCAACGATTCCCATCCCTATAATCAATGCTAAAAAACTCATAAACATTGATTCTCGGGTAAATTGGCTAATCAGGTTCGATCGATAAGCTCCAACAACCTTTCTAATGCCTACTTCTTTAGCTCTTTGAGCCGCTTTTGCAGTACTTAAATTCATGTAATTGATACAGGCAATGATCAATAGGAATATTGCAACGATCCCAAATCCAATCAGGTAAATGCCGTTTCCCCACAATTTCAGGTAAACATCACTCATGGAGAACAAATGATATTCCCAGCGGTTCCCGTCAGCAAGCCAGCTTTCGAAATCCTTACCCCTTATCGTTTGGATTTTGCTTTTTAACAAATCCGGAAATTTGTGCTCCAGTTCAATTGGATTTGCACCTTCTTTTAAAACCAAAAAGTTATAGAAGTTGTTATTTTGCCATTCAGGATCATTATACCATCCATCCCAAATATATATTGAAAAAATCATCTTGAATCCAAAGCTCACATTTTCAGGGAGATCTTTGATTATGCCCGTAACTTTAAAATTCTCATCCATGAGATTGAGCGTTTCGCCAAATGCATCTTTTTCTCCAAAATATTTTTTAGCTGTACTTTCTGTTAATACAACAGAAAATGGCTCTATCAAAGCTTTTCGTGGGTCACCTGCAATAAACTCATGCGTAAATACTTTGAAAAAAGAGGAATCGGCAGCTGCGATACTTCTCTCATTAAAATAAGTATCTCCAATCCTTACATATTGCGATATGCCAAAAATGGTCTGAGTAGCATCTTCAACTTCAGGATAAGAACTTTTAACCGCCTCAACAAAAGTTGCCGTGGTCGACTCTTGGTTTTCAATAAAATAATCAGCAAAATTTATGGTAACAGTGGCAAGGTAAGTACGATCCCTCTTTTCATGAACAGAATCATAGCTTAGTTCATAATTAACATAGACAATGGTTAATACAAAACAAGCCAATCCAATAGCCAGTCCCAAAACATTGATGATGGAAAAAGCAGGTTTTTTATAAAAATTCCTAAGCGCGATTTTTAAACTGTTACTGATCATCTTTTCAAATTTAAGGTTTTCGATCACATCATAGGCTAAAGATATGCCATGATTTTTATTTTATTAATTATTAGCACTTTAACACAGAATAATTTAACAGGCAATAATTCAATTGTTCGTTTTGGGGCAAGGCTTTGTTCGGTTTAAGACAAAATAACTTATCTTTGAAAAAAATCCCTTTGATGAATAAATACGAAGGAAATATTTTAATCATCGACGATGACCCGGATGTATTGGATTCGGCTAAAATGTTTTTGGATGAATATTTCACAAAAATCGAGATCATTCAATCGCCCAAACAAATTCACGAAATACTGAAAAAACAATCAATCGATGTGATTTTGCTCGATATGAATTTTCAGAAGGGTGCAAATGATGGAAAAGAAGGGATTTATTGGTTAAATTATATTCGGGAAATTAGCCCTGAAACTACGATTATTTTAATGACCGCTTTTGGCGATATTAATTTGGCGGTGGAAGTAATGAAATTGGGAGCTTTTGATTTCATTCAAAAACCATGGAATAATTCAAAATTATTGGCTACGGTTTCTGCCGCTAACAAACATCGTAAATCCAGAACTGAACTCTCAAAATCAAGAGCTACCAATCAGGTATTGAATGAAGATATTACCCGAAATCATGTTGAGATTATCGGTAAATCTGCACCTATGGAGCGATTAAAGGAAGTAATCGCGAAGATAGCCCCTACCGATGCAAATGTTTTAATTTTAGGTGAAAACGGGAGTGGCAAAGATTTGATTGCCAGGGAAATTCATCGTTGTTCTGAAAGAAAAAACGAAAATTTTATTCGGATTGATCTGGCTTCTTTACCCGAGAGTTTGTTCGAGAGTGAGATATTTGGTCATATCCAGGGCGCATTTACTGATGCCAAAACCGAAAAAGCAGGCCGTTTCGAACTCGCCTCGGGTGGTACCATTTTTTTGGATGAGCTTGCAAATTTAAGTCTTAGCTTACAATCGAAACTATTAACCGTTTTGCAAAACCGTGAAATATACCGGTTGGGTTCTTCAAAACCCATCCCGGTCGATATCAGGCTAATTTGTGCTACCAATCAGTCGTTGGATAAATTAGTTGATCAGGGGAAATTTCGCCAGGACCTCTATTATCGTTTAAATACCTTTGAAATTACGATTCCGCCCTTGCGCGACCGAAAGGAAGACATTCCTGAATTAATCAATTATTTTCTGATTAAATATTGCAAAAAGTACCGAAAAACCAAACCTCAAATTTCGGCTCCAACCATAGAAAAGCTTAAACAAATGAATTGGGCCGGGAATGCACGGGAGTTAGAAAATTCGGTAGAAAGAGCTTGTATTTTATCGGAAAACATTGAACTGGAATTTCAGGATTTTTTTGCTCAGGATATCGCACCAACAGATGCAAACAAGGACATCACCAATTTGGATGAACTGGAAAAAAGAACGATTTTAAAAGTACTCAAAAATAATGGCGGCAATTTATCAAAATCAGCTCAGGAACTAGGAATCCATCGTAATGCTTTATACCGTAGACTTGAAAAATATGGCTTATAAAAAAAATACCATTCATCTAATCATCAGAATTGCACTAATTCTTGCTGTTCTGACTATTTTATCACGTATTATCCTTAACCCTGATAAGCTTTTCAGCATTCTTATCCTGGTCATCATTTTGATTATTCAGATTATTGAGTTGATAAAATTTGAATTAAAATCTTTTCGGACTCTGGAAAACGTTTTGAATTCGATTGAGTTTGAATATCAGCCTGTACGTTTTACCAAAAGCCTTCCAAAATCGATGGAAGGATTTTATCAATCCTTAAATAAAATACTGGATTTGATTCAACGAAAAAAAGCTGAGAATGAGGTGCAATTATTATTTTTGGGCGAACTGTTAAAGCATATCAAAACAGGCATCATTTCAATTTCAGAAGATCAAAAAATTGAATTGGCCAATGAATCGGCATTAAAAATCCTGGGAATTGAAAACCTGGTTCGGCTCGATCAAATTAAAACACTACATCCTAATTTTTATCAGGAAATCATTAATCCTGACAAAATTGAATCGAATATTGTTGAAATTTCAACAGCAGGAAATATTCAAAAACTTAACATTCAAATCAGCCATTTTATCAGTCAGGGGAAAAAGATGAAGCTGATCAGTTTTCAGGATATCCGTTCGCAAATAGAATTAAAAGAAATGGAAGCCTGGCATCAGTTGATCAGGACCTTGGGTCATGAAATTTTAAATTCCGTTACACCCATTTCATCCATGACCGAAACGAGTATCATGCTTTTGGAAAAGCCCGACCAAACCCCTAAATTATTGCACGATTTAAGTGATGAAAATTTGGATAAAATTAGAAATGCATTAAAAACCATCAATCGTCGATCTATTGGTTTACTTGAATTCATCAACAATTATCGAAAATTAACCCGAATGCCGGTTCCAAATTTCGAACCTGTTAATTTAAGTGATCTGGTGAAGCATGTTTTAAAACTCATGCATGCCGATTTTGAAAAAGAGCAGGTTGAGGTTCTTATGGAAATGGAAAATTCAAAAATGATGTGCGACATCGACCGATCGATGATAGAGCAGGTTTTAATTAATATGCTTCGGAATGCAATTCAGGCCATGGAAGGAATTGAGAAAAAAATGATCCGGATTAAATTGATGACCGGACCAAATGAAAACCCCATGATTCAAATTATTGATAATGGCAAAGGTATTACTGACGATTTGAAATCTAAAATATTCATTCCATTTTTTACTACAAAAGAAAAAGGCAGCGGAATTGGATTGAGCCTTTCCCGACAAATTATGCAATTGCACGGAGGCAGTATTAATTATCAATCCAATAATAAAAATGAAACGGTTTTTTGTTTAACTTTTAAATAGTTCAACATAATCTGTTCAAAAGTCTTAATATTTGGTCAGTTCGAGCCTGTCGAGAACTGATATTTTGAGATGTTAACAGGCCACTTCTCGACTAAGCTCGAAGTGGCAACATCAATTTTTACCTATTAATCTAATAATCTTTCATACTATTAATAAAAAAGCGACTCAAATTGAGCCGCTTTAAATTTTCTTAAAAACTCAGGGGTGACACCCTGCAGGGTGTCACCCTGTCTTGTCCTAAAATAGGTTTACACAAAAAGTAAACTTATGACAGGATTTATAATGTATGAAGAAAGTTTTAAATTAAGAGTTGTACGAGAAGTATTATCTGGTGCATTAACTCGAACAGAAGCTAA
>JAHIVC010000068.1 GCA_018816945.1 Bacteroidota bacterium
GTTACAAGCTCAATATCAGAGCTTGACAGCTGTATTGAGCCATTCTCTCCTTCTTCTGCGTCATCACTGCCTATGGCTATTCGTTTTTCAACGATAGTCATATCTTCAAATGTGGTGGCGTCAGCGGGCAGGCTTTCTATGGAATAATTGCCCGATGCGTCAAAGGCGATCACGGTATAGGTATAAAGCGTTTCTCCACTAAGACCTGTATCGGTATAGGAAGTCCCTGAGACAGTCTGGATCAGAAAACCGTCCCGGTAAATTTCATAGCCTGCCACTGCTATATTATCTGTTGTGGCATTCCATGCCAACACGATTTCTGTTCCGGATAATGCCGTTGCAGTCAATCCTGTGGGCTCAGCAGGAGCCTGGTTATCAGGCTCGGTTACTGTTACGGATAATGTATCTGATGATATAAACTCACCATCAAATGCCGTAAGGCTTAAAATATAGGTTCCTATCTCACCGAATTCTGCCTGGGTATCCGGCATATCAGCATTTGTAAACTGTACGGCTGAAGGGCCGCTTACCTGACTCCAGTTAACGGTCACGGTGCTGCCTTCGGGCAGTCCATCATCGGTTACATTGCCTGAAAGTGTCACAGTATTTTCAGGAAGGCTTAAGGTAATATCACCCCCTGCCGACACGGATGGGGCACGATTCAATGGTGTTCCCGTAGAATATTCTACATGTAGCAAGGGAGCTACCAGTTCCCCGCCATTAAAGGATTTTGCTGTCCGCTTGCCTGTTCCGGATATTGTAAAAACAATAGAATTACCTTCAGTCCAAAGATCATTATCAACTTTTTCTTGAATTAAAGGAGAAATATCTGGTGATACATGTCTATAATGTTCAGCTAACCAAGGCTCTATATTTGACCAGCTAATCGTTGTTGGCAGCATTTGCCTACTTGAAATATTACCTGTTTCGGATGAAAATATAGTTGGGTTCAAAGAATCTTCAACTGAAATTGTTAATGCTGTTTCACTTAAGCCAATTTCATCCGCAGTAAATTCAATATAGGCTTTAATGATTTGAGAATTTTTTGGCAGGTTAAGGTCATTAAAATAAAGGCCAACAATTTGATTTCCAGGTCCATATTCATATACTAACTCGAGATCAGAGCTTGAAAGCTGTACTGTACCGTTTTCACCTTCCTCAGCATCACCAGCACTCGTCGATATCCTTCTTTCAAAAACATTTCCCATAGACTGAACAGATACAGAAAGGCTTTCACCGGATACGTTGCCGGAAATATCAATTGAATGTATGGAATATGAATAGTTCGTAAGAACCTCAAGACTCGAATCTGTCCATTGATTCGTTTCAGAATAGTCAATAAAAATACCGTTTCGACTTATTTCATATCCTGAAATTGCAACGTTATCTAACGAAGGTGACCATGTAAGACGTATACGATTATCCGAAATTGCAACCCCTGATAAATTATTCGGAATTGATGGGTTTTCATTATCCTGATCAGTAACCAGTACAGTTACAAAATCAGCCCCGCTATATTCACCATCATTTGCGTTAAATTGAAATATATACTCTCCAGGCGCCGGAAACGTTACGTTGGTTGTTAATGAATTTTCATTTTGAATTAAAACAGCTTCCGGGCCTGAAAACAATTCCCAAGCATAGGTCATTGCAGTCAAAGCAGGTAAATGATCATCAATAACTGATGCTTGCAATTCAACATGGTCGATTGGCAAACTAATTATTTTTAATTCACCGGCATCTACTTCAGGTGGTGTATTCACCCTTTCAGAAGAATGGAGAGCCCCAACACCAGCTATTTCAGGGACTCCTAAATTTGAATATCCTGTAGAACTCCAACAAACTTCACCATAAATACCAATGGGTGACGAAATGTAAATTCTATCAACTGAACACCCATCACATACGCCTAAATCACTAAGATCAACTGCTCCGAGACTAATTGCAACATTACAATTGTTTGTTGCATCGGGACTTTGGCTCCAGGATGTTTCAACAATAACTGTTTGACTATTTACATCCCAAGGGTTTTGAATTGAATGCAAATCCAAAGCGACTAAGGCTGCATTAGGGCTTCCCATTTCAAAAATTACAATGTCATCACCATCATTATTTATGATTTGATTGTCAGAAAATCCTAACTCAATATATTGTGTTGGCGGAGCGGCACTATTATAGGTACCATCATAACCCGGTAAAAAATCATGGCTTCCATAATTAATCCAAGAGTTTAAATCAAACCCAATAATTGCTTCTTCATAATTATTTATAACGGTACCATTGCATGAATCATAACTACCTGTATAGTTGGTGGTTCTTACGTAATCAGAAAATGCATTATCGTTAAAAGAAAAACCCATTATTTCAATTGATGCGTTAGCGTAATTAAAATTTAATAGGATTAAATGAATAATTATAATTGAGGATGCTATAAGTCTTACCACTGTATCACCTACAAATTTTGAATTAAATTAAAAATACATAAAAATACAGTACATAAGCTTACAAATAGTATGCCAAGATTTTAAACGTAAGAATAATATAAAATATCACCAATAACTATCCTGAATAGTTTTAAATAAATATATATGTGTAATATTGCAAGGCAATGAACTATGTAATGTTTTTCCTAATTTAATCTTTAAATTATAAACAACTTAAAATTTTCCTGGTCATTTCGTTCGCACCAAAAAATTTCAGATCATTGATATCCGGAGTATAGTTACATTTTCCATTACAATAATCCAAATAATCATTTTTTAAAAATTCAAATACTTTATTCACATCTGATTCAACGACAATACCAAATCCATAATGTTGAATTATATTTGCGACTTCACTTTCTTCAGGTCCAATACAAATAATCTTCCGGCCTGACCCGACATATTCAAAAAATTTCCCTGGTATTTGGCCTAATGCACCTTCTCCTATTGCTTTTACGAGCAATAGTGTATTTGATGAAATCATCATTTGAATGGCTTTTTGGTGGGGTACTAAACCATGAACTTCAACATAATTTTCAACACCACTTTGCTTTGCATCCTCTTCTAAATCAAACGATGACAAACCATAAAAATGAAGCTTCATATTTAAAGCATCAGGTTTAACATCATTTTCAAGCATTTTTATGGCTTGAAAAATAATTCGAGCATTTCGCAATCCATACATACTCCCTAAGTGAGAGATAGCATAATGACCATAATTTACAGGACTGCAACATTTATAATCATCTTCATCATATGAATTGCGAACAGTGATAATACAATGAGACTTATCAGGAAAATCTTTTTTCAATAAAGAGCCATGAGTTTCTGTATTGGTGATGACAGTATCTGACGATTTAATAATTAAATTATTAAAAAAATCCCTGAATTTTTTTTCAAATAATATCAGAAGGTTATTAGATTTTTTCATCAAGTTCAATTCTGCTATATTACCTACTATCGGGTCTCTTAGATCAGATATAAACTTGACATTTGTCATTTTTTTGAGCACATATCCAATGATCAATGATGAGTTAGGTGGAGATGAAATAATGACTGATTGAATTTTGTTTTGTTTAATTATTTTTAAAGCGGCTGGGATTGCGCTAAAAATCCACAAAACCATATGGTCAGGAATTGATACAAAACGTAATAATTGTGATATAATTTTATCAATAATAATCAACATTGGATTATTAACTAGTTTTTTTCTGAGAAGCTGATATCGACGCCATGGATCAATAATAGGCGTTCTATGAATAAAAACCTTTTCTGGTATATTTCTTAATAAATTATAATCGTTAGGTATGTCATCATATATATCAATAGTCAGGACGTGCAGATTTATATCATGTGTAACACTATTTTTACTAAAACGGAGGCTTCGATATGTGCCACCATATGGTATTGGAGGGTATGTATAAGCAATTAATAATATATTTTTCATGGTACGCCTTAAATTAACTTTCTTGTTTTCGTAGAAGGCCTCTTTCGCCAATTTTTCGTGCTGGGTTCCCTGCTATGATTGAATTCTGAGGCCACTTTTTTAATCCAACAACAGAACATGCTGAAACGACACATCCATCGTCAATAGTTGCACCAGGCATAATAAATGAGTTAGCACCGATCCAAACATTCTTCCCAATGTTAACTTCATTATATTCGTAACCAGCACCTTCAAGATTAGAATCAGGATCATCATAGATGTGTGTTTGAGACCAAATTTTAACACCCGGTCCCATCTCAGTATAGTCACCAATTGTGATGCCACCACCGCCTTGAATATATGAATCCACTCCGAAATGAACATTATTTCCGACGTTAACTTTATCAATATTAATGATCCTGCAGCCTTTATGAATTCTTATATTTTCTCCAGCACATAAAAATTTAGGACTAAGAATTTTTTTCCGGAGATAGAAACCAACTCTACCGGGGAGATTGCGTACCAACTCATATAAATAATCAAATCGTGTGGATTTATCTTTTAAATCCCAATATAATAATCGTAAAATCATAACATTATCCTTAATCTAAAAAGCTTGATTTCATATAATCAAGCACATAAAAAATATTATTAGTTATCCATGAATTATTTTCTGAAAGTAACACATTTTTTTGAGCAAAAATATGTTCTAACCAATATAAAATCGAAATAGGTTTAAACAAATCCTCAGGTAGTTTGAGATCAGAACAATATTCGCCGATAAGCCTTTTTTCAATATCATTAAATTTACGAGGCAAAATATACTCAACGAGTATAAACCCCATTCCCTTATTCAGGTTATGTCGCTTAAATGATTCCAATAAATTAATAATATCAATAAGCGGTAATCCTTCGGTATTATTCTGGTCCCAATCAATTATTGCGCTGACCGATAGGCTTTCATCCACCAGCACATTACTTGCACTGCAATCCCCTTTTTGAAAAACTGAAGGAATATTGTTATTTTCAAAATAATCGATCAAGTATTGATATATTTTTTTTATTACAACGTTGTATTCATTATTGACGATTGTATCTAAAAAAGTGATTCTCTCTAATATATAGGATCCAATAAATTCATTATCCAATCTATCTTTCTTTGTATATAAATGTATTTTATGAACAGCTTTTATTGAATTTTCCAGAATTATATCGTATTCAAAGACAGTGTTCGAATACGATGAAGCTGGCTTTCCAGGCTTTAATTCTTCAACATAATAATTGATATCTGAGCCCAAGACATTCCCTTGGTAAACATTTTCAGGAACAATTTCATGTATTTCTTTACTGATATTTAATTGAGAATGGATATGCTTAATACCAACGAAGTTTTTATATAACTGGGATGATGATAGATCATTTAATGCAATTTTGATAATATAGTTTTTACTACGAACGCATATAACACCTTTTTCTGTAATACAAAAGATTGAATCATCGACTAACCCACAATTTAAATTTCTTTTTATATCTGAAAATATCAGTTCATATAATGTTTGATGGTTTTTTGATCTATATTTAACCTTACAATAGCAATCCGAAAAAAAACGCTTATAAAATAATGAATCTTTAATATATTGTTTGATAGTTACGTTGGGCTTTATTGTATTATTATGCTTAAACTTATCATAATCAATAATCTCATTTACACCTTCAATATTTGTTTTAAATAAATATATATTGGCCCACTTAAACTTCTGCTTCTCTTTAAACAACGAGTTGATTAAAAAAAAGGTCTTTTTCAATAGATTGCATGTTAAATAATTGAGAGCTGACAAATTATATAGATTTTTGTTATTTATAATATAATCCAATTTATTTTTAATATAATTTATGCTCAATTTATTAATTATAATTTGTAAAAAAACGCCATTTTTTTTTAATACCCTGTAAGATTGATTACATAGCAATTCTCGATTGATGAAATTTGAATTTTTGATTATCCGATTATTTCGTGCATTGAGATACTTTCCATAGTCATCGAATGCTAAATCAAGAACAATTTTGTCAAACGAACAATTCTCAAAGGGAAGAATAAATTCTTCTTTATCATAACTAAAGTACTTATGATCACAGCCTTTTGGTCTGTAGATCTTATAGCCATCTTCTTCCAATTTACAAAGATGGACTTCTTCATATTTTTTTATATGATATGAAGAATTAAACACTTTATCATGAAATGCAATTATTAATATATTCTTTGCCGAAAGTGGGACGGCAAGTATATCTAATGCACTTAATACACTATGAATTTGTGCCATATATATCAGATAATATTTATCAGAAAAATGCTAATCGTTCAGGTTATGGAGGCCATGCGACTCACCACGATAGATTCGAATATAATTCGAATTCGTAATATTAAATATTTACAAGTTCTAACAGCAGGTCTTCAGCAATCTTTTTCCTTCCTAACTCATTGAGGTGGGAACCATCATTTGTATATTCTGGGTTTAAACTAAAATATTTCTTTTTTTCAAATTCAAACGTCTGATAGTTATGATCTGACATCATAGCTTCATAAGATGCAATATCAAAAATCAATTCATTATCTGAAAATTCCGATATGATCATTTTGTTGAATTGATTACGTTTTAAATTGTCCTTATATTCCCACAAGTCCCCTATACCTGTCATTTGTTTAAACTTTGTTTTATATGTTACCGATGTAATTTGAAGTGGGACTGTAAACATAATCACTTTTACAGATGGATGTTTTTGTTTAATTTCTTTGATTGTTTTACGATAATTTTCAAATAATTGAGTTATGTTAGTCTTGTCTGTCACATCCACATAACAGAATTTGAACATTGCAATATCAATTTTTTTACCAATATCACTCTCAAGAATTTTACTAAAGGCATCTAATTTTGTTACCGGTTCGTGATTTTTCCCTATTCTTGAGTGAATGAACATACCACCTTTTAAATCGATATCATCAGATAATTCAACAATTCTTAACTTTATATTTTTGTTTTCATTCATCAAGTCTTTAATACCATCTATAATGTTTGAGCCCACAGATTGGTGCCCAAAATAAATATTTTTAGTTGATAATTCTTTCCATGAGTCAACTGAAACATCTTTGATTGAATTATATACAACTTTATTTTTCACTGCGTCGCCTCCACTGCAACTAAAAAACATCAAGACTAAAAACATAATGATTATATTATTTAAAATTCTAAAATACATATTTTCACCTCTTCGATAACTCTTAAATAAATATTTAATTTTAGTACTTTAATTAAGCTACTTAAGCAGTTAATTATGAATTTATTTTTTATTAATTACAGATGAAATTAAAGATTCAACGATAATTCGTTCAAGATCAAGGGATATTTCAAGGGGCATTTCAATATTATAATCATCTTTATATATGAAACTTTCTTTTTCTTTATACGCATAATGATGCCACACAGGTGAAAATTCGGTGATTAAAAACTTGTCTCCGCTTAATATCAAATCAATATTTAACCATTTTGTTTTTAGTTTTTTTGCAAGGGATGTTGATAGTTCTATAGCCTCTTCGGGGACATAGCTCCAAACACCCGTGCCGCCACCATCAATGTTCATTTTCCACATGGTTTCATCAGCCTGGAAACGCCAATGTGCCTCAACAAGCTTGTAATCACCTGTAACAGTTTTAAGATCACGATCAATTTTGACAAATTTCTGGGCAAGAAGAGGTGGTGATAAAAGGGGATAAGGCATATTTTTTTCTTTTATCATATGGTAATAAAACATTCTCTTTTTTAGGATATCTTTAAAATAAAACAAGGATTTCAAGTTAAACATATTTGATTTTGAAACCTGGTAATATTTTTCAAGTTCTTTTCTGCTATTAATCAAATAAACGGAGCCGCCACCCGCACCATACCTGTTTTTTAAAACAAGGGGAAAACCCAGTCTTTGCTCTGCAAGGTTTATAGATTGTTCTGATACCAAGGGAATTGTTTCGGGTATGGGGAAATTGTGTTTATGCAAAAAAAGGTATTGAAGATATTTATCATTATAGTATTTAATAATCGACGGATCTGGGTACATGATAATATCAGGGTACTCTGCATGGAGAAACATTAAATTATCATAAACATCCTGAAGTGAAAGTGGGTGGTTCGAAGAAAATTTGAATGACGGATAGTAAATAATTATATCCGTTTGACTATAATCATACTCATTCCAATCATGGGATTCAAAATCAAGGACGGTTAAGTCAATATCAGAACCCGTCAATTTTTCCTTAAAGGCATTAAATCTTTCTTTAGACTTAAATAAAACGGCATTGATTTTATTTTTATCCGGTGTGTCCATCACATAATTCCCTTTGATTAATTCCTGACAGGTTTCCATGAAA